>JAKAKQ010000054.1 GCA_021813425.1 Nitrospirota bacterium | reverse complement strand
ACACCAAGTTCGTTCGCCTTTTTGATCTCCTCGACATTTGCCGTATCAATAAAAAATTTCATGAGCCGCCCCTTTTATAAAAATAGTACTTTATTATAACGAAAACAGCAGATTTTTTGCCTGCAAACACAAATTATTCTTATGCTGGAATTCAGTTAAATCTGCATGCTACAATGTAGCATCTCTTTTTTATAGGATATTATTTAATGGCTGAAGTAATCCCTTTTAAGGGAGTCCTTTTTAATGTTCCTGAAATATCTAAAGTATCAGGCGAGGATTTGCTGGCACCTCCCTACGATATTATTACGCCTGAATACAGGGACGAACTTTACAATAAAAGCCCTTACAATATTGTGAGAGTGGATTTCGGTAAAGGATTTCCTGATGACAATGACAAAGAGAACAAATATACAAGGGCAAAAGCGTATCTTGAAAGCTGGATAAAAGATGGTGCTCTTACGGTCAGCGATAATTCCTGCTTTTATTCATATGAAATATCATATAGAATTAAGGAAAAGGTGCAAAAGCTCAGGGGGTTCCTCGGCCTGGTACGGCTGGAGCCTCTCGGAAAGGGGAATATACATCCCCATGAATATACTCATTCCAAACCCAAAAAGGACCGGATGGACCTTATGAGATACTGTGAGGCGAATATAAGTCCGATATTTTCACTTTATAATAGTCTGGAAAAAGGGATATCTGAAGTGCTTTCCGAAATAAACCGGGCAAAACCCTATATTGAGGCAAAAGACAGTTTTGGTTCAATCCATAGTCTCTGGGAAATACAGGATATAGACTTTAACAGCACAATAACAAAGGAGCTTGAGGGTAAGGCTATTTTTATTGCTGACGGCCATCATAGATATGAAACTGCACTGGAATATCAGAAAGAGATGAGGATAAACAAAGGACCTTCTGATAAACCTAAACCGTAC
Source organism: Nitrospirota bacterium (assembly GCA_021813425.1). Lineage (GTDB taxonomy): Bacteria > Nitrospirota > Thermodesulfovibrionia > Thermodesulfovibrionales > UBA6898 > JAKAKQ01. Next base: position 16,535 of record JAKAKQ010000054.1, on the reverse strand, counting down.
GACTATGTGCTCATGTTTCTTACAAACATGGCTGACGAAGGGATAACGATCCTGCCAACACATAGATTGATAAAGAGCATTCCTTCAGATGCACTGGATATTCTTTCCACTGATTTCGAGATTCAGGAAATGCGTAATAACCTTGATATTACCGCTGCTATTGCAGGGAAAAGGGATGTATATGGCCTTTATACCGGTGGTGACGCCTGGTACCGCCTGAGCTATAAAGGCGAAGGGATTCACGGGGTGCCACCTGCCTTAAAAGACCTCGATGTCACCATTTTACATGATCTGATCTTCAAACAACTCCTGGATATCGACAGCATTGCATATGAAATGGATGTTGATAAATGTGTGAAGTTGGTGAGGGAGAAAGAGTTTGAAGCGGCTTTTTTCCTTAATCCAACGCAGGTTGAGGATGTTGAGAGGGTTGCACTTGCCTCCTTGAGGATGCCTCCCAAATCAACATATTTTTACCCGAAGCTTTTAACAGGCCTGGTTTTAAATATCTTTAAAAATACTTTTTAAACGGAGGTTGCCATGTCATTACGTGTAGCTATTAATGGTTTTGGAAGGATTGGAAGGAATTTCCTGAGGACAAGCAAAGGGTATAATGAATTCGAGATTACTGCCATCAATGATCTTACCGATGCAAAAACCCTCGCGCATCTTCTTAAGTATGATTCTGTACACGGGATTTTTGATGCTGATGTAAGTGTAAAAGACAATGCCCTTGTCGTAGATGGAAAAGAGATAAAGGTTTATGCAGAAACAGCGCCGGAGAAGCTCCCCTGGAAAGACCAGAATATTGATATAGTAATTGAAGCCACTGGAAGGTTCACCGACAAAGCAGGCGCTTCAAAACACCTCGATGCAGGGGCAAAATGGGTTATCATCTCAGCGCCTGCAAAGGAACCTGATGCAACAGTCTGCATGGGCATAAATGAGGGAACCCTTGATCCTTCGAAACACAAGATAATCTCAAATGCCTCCTGTACAACAAACTGTCTTGCCCCTATCGCAAAGGTGCTGCACAAGGAGTTCGGCATAATAAGGGGCCTCATGACAACCGTTCATTCCTATACAAATGACCAGAGGATCCTCGACCTTCCGCATAAGGATTTAAGAAGGGCCAGAGCAGCTGCGCTTTCGATGATACCCTCAACAACAGGCGCTGCAAAGGCCATAGGGCTTGTACTTCCTGAATTAAAAGGTAAACTTGACGGCTTTGCGATGAGAGTTACAACACCTAATGTTTCGGCTGTAGACCTCGTTGCTGAATTGAACAAAGACACCACCGCAGAGGAAGTGAATTCGGCCCTTAAAAAATGGGCTGAAGGTCCGATGAAGGGCATTCTTCAGTATACCGAGGAAGAGCTTGTTTCCATAGATTTCAACGGCAACCCGCATTCTTCAATAGTTGATGCCTCCTTGACAAAGGTAATGGAAAACCGGATGGTAAAAGTTATAGCGTGGTATGACAATGAATGGGGATACAGCTCCCGTTTGAGAGATCTCATCCTCTATATCATTAAAAAACGTGGTTGATTGATGATTAAGAAAGGCAATTCAAATTCTATGCCGATAAAAGATGTTCTCAATAAGCTTTCTATCGAGGAGCTGGATATAAAAGGAAAGAGGGTTTTTATAAGGGCTGACTTCAATGTGCCTTTTGATGATAACCTGCGGATAACTGACGACAGCAGAATACGTTCGACTCTTCCGACTATTAATTATGCCATTGATGAAAGGGCCAAGGTTATACTCGCTTCCCATCTTGGCAGACCTAAGGGCAAGCCCGACCCGAGATACAGTCTTGCACCTGTTGCAAAAAGACTCCAGAGACTGCTTGACAAAGATGTTATTTTTGCACCTGACTGCATCGGGGTGCAGGTTGAAAGTATTGTTTCGAAAATGAAGGATGGAGAAGTCCTTCTCCTTGAGAATCTGAGATATCATGCTGAAGAAGAAAAAAACGATGAGGCTTTCGCAAAAAGCCTCGCAAATCTTGCTGACTTTTACATAAATGACGCCTTTGGCGCTGCTCACAGGTCACATGCCTCAATTGTCGGCATCCCTAAATTTTTACCATCTGCTGCAGGTTTCTTAATGAAGAAGGAGATAGAATATCTGAAGGGTGTTGTTAATAATCCTGTCAGGCCTTTTGTAGCTATTCTCGGCGGTGCAAAGGTCTCAGGTAAAATAGGGGTCCTCGAACATCTTGAGGCCAAGGTTGACAAGGTTTTGATAGGCGGCGGAATGGCTTTCACTTTTATAAAGGCAATGGGTTATGAAGTTGGAGACTCACTTGTTGAAATAGAGATGCTCGAGACCGCACAAAGGATCAGGAAAAAGCTGAAGAGTGCAGGTATAAAATTTTATCTTCCGGTCGATTGTGTAATAGCCCAGTCCCTTGAGCCCGGCGCAGAGACGAAGATCGTCCCTACCATGGAGATACCGAAAGGATGGAGGGCGCTTGATATAGGTCCCGCTACCGTTAAACTCTTTTCAGTGGCACTTGCAAATGCAAAGACAATACTATGGAACGGTCCTATGGGGATATTCGAAATTGATGCATTCTCAAGAGGGACTTTTGCTATTGCACACGCAGTAGCTGATGCCTATGCATTAACAATTGTTGGCGGTGGAGATACGGACCTCGCAGTACACAGGGCTGGTGTATCCGATGCGCTTTCTTTTATCTCTACAGGAGGCGGTGCATCGCTTCAACTTCTTGAGGGAAAGGAATTGCCGGGTATAGCCGCTCTGACAGATAAGCCGATTGAAAGCTTATAGCATCACATTACGGGTTCGAGCACAGAATCAGAAACCTTATGAGGCAGTTTTTCATTGGCGTGTGAGAGTATCCCTCTTTTAAGCTCAACGATCGAGGGACTCTTGCTTTCGAACTGTTTTATCAGGAACGATGCTGCAACTTCAGGCTTGATGATATCGCCGCAAGTAAATATATCTACTGCTGCATAAGAATATTCAGGCCAGGTATGAATTGAAAGGTGCGATTCTGCAATGACTACCATGCCGCTTATGCCAAAAGGATTAAATTCATGGAAGGATATATCAACTATTGTTGCCTTTGCTTCTTTAGCTGCAGAAACCAATGCGTTTTTGACCCTTTTAAGGTCTTTTAGAATTTCAGGATTGCAATCCCTCAATTCTACTAATAAATGGGTACCTAAAGCATGCAATCCTCTACCCCCTTTATCATTTATAGTTTGAGCTCTTTTGCGGCCCTCTTAAGCTAAAAATATTACAGTAAAAAAATAATCTTGTCAAGAAAAAATGCCCCTTTTTTAACATCAAATATCATTTCATTTTCACTTTTTTATTTGATTGCCTGTAACAGTAAGCATCTTCGATCAATTCAATAATATGCAGCACCGGTCTGTCATTAATCGTCCGGCTCAACTGGAGCATGCATCCCGGGCAGGATGTAATGACTGTATCAGCCTTTGAATCAATAAACTTCTTTGTTCGTTCTATCAGCAGATTATCGGATATATCTCTGTTCGAAAAACAAAAGAGTCCGCCAAAGCCGCAGCATCCGGGATCTTCTGAATCTACAAGTTCAACTCCTGCCTTTTTAATTATTTCTCTTGGTTCTTTCTTGACACCAAGCCCGTAATAAAGATGGCATGGGTCATGGTAAAAAGATGTTTTATTTATCGGATCACTAACATCAAGTTTGTCATTGAGGAAAACAGATATATCCATAGCCTTTTCGATGCCATCGCCGATGTATTTTCCATAATCGTTCTTTACAGCAAGCACACATGTCGGACACAAACTCAGTATTGCTTCTACTTTGAGTTTATTAAATACCCTGATATTCTTCTTGGCGAGCTCAACGGCCTCTTCTTCAAGCCCGAGGGACCTGAGAGGAGCGCCACAACACACCTCACCTTTTGGAATAACAACTTCGTAACCTATTTTTTTCATCACATTTATCAGCGACTCTCCAAGGTGCGGAAAAAAGAAATTCACACTGCATCCTGTAAAAATCGCAACTCTGCCTTTCTTCCTGTGCACTTTGTAAACCTGATCTTTACTTTTAAACGCAGCTTCAGGCAGTTCCGGTGCAAATGGAATGAGTCCCTTTTTTGCAAGAACAGGCAGAAAAATATGCTGGCTCATCTGCAGCATTTTAAAACTGAATTCAGGCCACCTCGAGGAGAACTTGGCAAGAAATCTCAAATGTTTTCTCTTTTTATCGCTTTTCTTAAGCAGCGCCCTCCCGCTGTAGATTGCTTCAATTATATCAACACCGAGAGGACACGATTCTTTACATGCCCCGCAGAGAATACAACTGAAGATACGCTCATTCAGCAATGGCGACGGGGTTAACTTTCCTGTTACAAGCCCCCTGAGAAGCATAAGACGTCCCCTTGCACTCATTGACTCCAGTGCATCTGTATTATATGTAGGACAGAGCGCCTTGCAGCTGCCGCAGAGCATGCATTTAGAAAGTTCCTCCTGGTACTGAGAACCGTCTCTTTTGCGGCTAATCTGCATCCGGCAGCTTGTATCCAGTGTCTTGTTTTTCCAGCACCCGGTTCATACTTCCGCTTTTATAGCCATCCAGATCAAGGGATACAAATTTATAACCCAATGATTTTAATTTCTTTGTAATGAGTTGCCGTTTTGCCGGACTTAACAGCATATGCATTTCTTTTTCACTGACCTCGATCCTCGCGGTATCGCCGTGATTTCTGACCCTTACATCATCGCCTATCCCTAAAGTCCTGAGAAACTCTTCGGCCTTTTCAACCCTCTCCAATGCCTGCGATGTTATCCTCTGTCCGTATGGAAACCTCGAAGACAGGCACGGGGATGACGGCTTGTTCCAGATATTCAGCCCGAGTTCTTTCGACATCGAGCGGATTTCATCTTTGGTGAAGCCGCATTCAGCAAGAGGGCTGCGGACGCCATACAAAGTTGCAGCCTTTCTGCCAGGCCTGTAGTCATTCAGGTCGTCAGAGTTGCTTCCGTCAAAAATAAATCTATATTTATTCTCTTTGGCTATTGCTTTTATCCTTTTGAACAACTCATCCTTGCATATAAAACAGCGTTCAGGAGGATTGCTGACAAAGGCCTCGTTATGCAATTCCTCTGTCTTTATTATGAGGTGCTCAACTCCCAACTCTTTTGTAAATGATATGGAACCGAGAAGGTCTTTTTTAGGCATAGTCTCTGACGCAGCGGTGACAGCGAGTATTCTTAAGCCTGCAACTTTCATGGCCTTCAGCAGAAAAGAACTGTCAACACCACCGGAAAATGCAAGAACCGCTTCTTCTGTCTTTCTGAGTTCAGTTAATAATTTTGAGAATTTTTTTTTAATAACTGCCGGCCCTGTGCTGCTCAAAAGGAATTCACCTCATAATTCTCCTGATGGATCTTGTTATCGGCACTTATTATCACCTTAACGCCGTACCTGCTTTCCACATCTTCGATGCCCAGCATTTCTTCGTCAGAGAGAAGTTCTGCAACAATCGGATGGGCTGCTATTACTATTTTCTTGCTGCCGTGTCTTGCAAGTTTCTTGATAGTCCTCATTATTTCATAGCACAGGGTCTCAGGAGACTTTACAAACCCCTTGCCCTCGCAGTACGGACACAGCGTGCAGAGGGTTCTGCCGAGACTTTCTCTTACCCGCTTCCTCGTCATCTGGATCAGTCCGAGTTCCGAAATATGAAAAATTGTATTTTTGGCCCTGTCTTTTTTCATCGCATCTGTAAATGCATTAAAGACCTTCTCCCTGTTTTCGGGTTTGTCCATGTCTATGAAATCGACAACGATTATCCCTCCGAGGTTTCTGAGCCTTATCTGGTAGGCGATCTCTTTTACAGCCTCAAGGTTTGTTCTGAGTATTGTGTCCTCAAGTCCTTCCTTGCCCACAAACTTGCCTGTGTTGACATCAATGACAGTCATCGCCTCTGTCTGATCGACCACGATATATCCGCCTGACCTCAGCCATACCCTTCTTCCGAGCGCCCTTGATATGTCGAGCTCTATCCCGAATGCATCGAATATTGGCTCTGTTTCCTCATAAAGCTCGATTTTACCGAGGAGTTTCGGGAAGTAAGTTTTGACAAATTCAATTATCCTGTCGTATTCCTCGTGATGATCTATTATCAATCTTGAAACATCATGGCTCATAAAATCACGGACGCTCCTGAATACAAGATCGAGGTCGCTGTAAAGAAGTCCCCGCGCCTGGACCCTGTCTTTTTTCTCCTGTATGTTGTTCCAGAGAAGGATAAGGAATTCCAGGTCCTTTTTTATATCTTCTTCCTGTGAATCCTCGCTCGCGGTTCTTATTATAAGACCGTAACCACCGGGTTTAATTTTTTCTACCATCGCCTTAAGCCTGTTGCGTTCTTCCTCATCAGAAATCCTTCTTGATATCCCAATATGTTCGGCATTCGGCATCAGGACAAGATGTCTGCCGGGCAGGGTTACATAGGATGTAACTCGTGCCCCTTTACTCCCTATGGGGTCCTTTGAGACCTGCACAAGGATCTCCTGTCCTTCCTGTATGATTTCCTCTATCGTCATTTCAGAACGTCCCTTCCGTGATAAAAGTTCCATCGAATTTTCTTTTTCTTCGTCTTCAAATAACGGGGCATATTCATCCATCTCTGCCTGAATGTCCGCTACATACAGAAAGGCCGCCTTTTCGAGCCCTATATCAACAAAGGCCGACTGCATTCCAGGGAGTATCTTTACTACCTTTCCCTTATATATATTGCCTACCAGGCTTGCATCACGCTTTCTCTCGACATAAAATTCAACCACCTGCCCGCCTTCAAGCAGGGCGACCCTCTTTTCTCCCTGAGTAATATTTATCAGGATTTCACTGCCCATATCTCTTCACCCTCCATAGGTTCTATCCAGTTGCCGGCCCAGCCGAACATGGCTATTCTCGTTATATCAAGCTCTTCGACCGGGGCATTGAATATTACAGGCAGAATCTCGTCGAGTCTTACTTTGAGCTCTCCCTGATCAACAACTGTAATATGAAATGCCCCCTCTCTTGTTTTTTCGAGCCTTTCGACCATTTTCCTGATATCAACAAGATCATTTTTCCTTGTAATAAGCAGTTCCTTTTCAGACAAAAAGGTGTCTATATCCGGATCCTGGTTATGCTTTATTTCGTATATGTATCTTATTATAAAACTATTCAGAGATTTTTCCCTTCCAAATAATATATCCATCTTATTAGCATAAAGCCCCTCCGGCAATGTCCGGTTTAAATTAATCAGGCCGGTTTCAATATTAAATGGCTGCAAAAGTTCCAGATCAAGATACTCTCTCAATCCGGCAATACCCACTCTAAGCGCCGGTCCAAAGGATATCCTGGGAGAAGGATGAAACCCGCTTGAGTATTGGAAAGAAAACCCTGCCCTCCGCATTGCACGAATAATCGCTGTAGTCATTTCAAGATGTGAAAGATATCCAGCCTTGCCTGTCTTTGAATACTGCAGCCTGATTCTTACAGAGTCACCTCCTGACAACGATGTCTTTGCAGGTACCCTTTGGCTTTCATTCACTATGTTCGATCCAGTACTCCGAATAACAGACTCTCTCTTGCATTTAAGGCCACAGTCATGACAGACTTCTCTGCAGTCTGCAGAAAATCTGCCTGAGATTGCATTCTGATATTCTTTCCACAGGTATTCTTTAGTAACGCCTATATTGATGTTATCCCACGGCAGAAAAGACTCTTTGCTGTATTCTCTGATGGCAAAATCCGCTGAGTTAATGCCGGTCATTTCCATCGCCCTTTTCCACTTCCCGAAATCAAACGCCTCTGTCCATGCATCAAGCTTGCACCCGAGTCTCCAGGCGTTTTCTATTAATCCGGAAAGGCTTTCATCTCCTCGTGCAAAAATCGCCTCCAGTAGAGACATCTCTTCATCGTGTCCCTTGAATTTAACCCCCTTTTTCAGAAACATCCTTTTCAGATAGTTATTTTTTTCCTTCAGGACGTCTAAATTATTCTGTCCGAACCACTGAAAAGGGGTATGTGGCTTAGGTATAAAAGAAGACACCCCCACGCTTATATTTACATGTCTTCCGGTCAGTTTTTTTGATATCTTTACCGCCTGTAAAACCATTTCAGGAATGGCAGCGATATCGGCTTCCGTCTCAGTCGGCAGTCCTGTCATAAAATAGAGTTTCAGATTAAGCCATCGCTCTTTAAAAAGCGTCTCTAATGCCCTGATATATGTTTCTTCGGAAAAATCCTTGTTTATTAACGCCCTGAGCCTGTCAGTCCCTGCTTCAGGAGCAATTGTAAAACCTGTTTTTCTTACACTTTTTATTTCTTTGAGGATATCACTGTTTACAGATGCCACCCGCAATGAAGGGAGAGACATGGAGATTCTTTCATTATAAAACCTTCCGTTGAACTCATTCATAAGCTGTAAAAGGCATGAATAATCTCCTGCGCTCAGGGATGTGAAAGATATACTGTCATATCCCGTATTTTTCAAAGATCTTTCTGCCAGATCGAGTACTTTTTCGGGCGACCTCTCACGCACAGGCCTGCAGATCATCCCTGCCTGACAGAACCTGCAACCCCTGGAACAGCCCCTTGCTATCTCAATATTCACCCTGTCATGAATGATACTTGTAAAAGGAACTGCAGGATTATCAGGGAAAGGGGCATCTTCAAGGGATTTAATAAATCTGCGGTGTATGATCTGGTCTTTTCCCAAAAAGGGTACATACACCCCTCCTATTTTGGCCAGAGACGTTAAAAGGGAGTGTTTATTATTCAAGCCTTCATTTTTCCATTTGTGATATGTATGCAGGATTTCTTTTATGGCATCTTCCCCATCCCCTATAAGGAATACATCTACAAATGCGGACATCGGCATAGGATTTGATGTGCACGGTCCCCCTGCAATAATGAGCGGGCTTCCACCCATGTCCAAACGCTCATCAGCCCTTATGGGAATGCCCCCAAGATCAAGCATATTCAAGACCGTTGTATATGAAAGTTCATACTGCAGACTGAACCCGACAATGTCAAAATCCTTCAGGGGCCGGCTTGACTCAAGAGAGGAAAGAATAATTCCCTTTTTTTTCATGGCATCCTCAAGGTCAAGCCAGGGCGAAAAGACCCTTTCTGCCGAGGCAAAAGGCAAATTATTCACTATGCTGTAAAGAATTTTAAGACCGAGGTGCGACATGCCCACTTCATATATATCAGGAAATGCAAGCGCAACCGTAACAGGTGCCTTTTTATGTATTGAGTTTGTCTCGCTGTTTATGTATCTGCTCGGTCTCTGGAAAGACAAAAGATTCATTGTTAAAGATAACACCCTCAAAGATACTTTGGCAAGGAAAGGGATTGAAAATTAACGAAAATCAAAATAGTTGCCGATTAGAATAAATAGTTATATATTATATGAAACTTTCAATCATGAATCCAGGAAAGATATTCCCAAAAACGATTAACTGAATATGAATTTATCCAGGAAATTCGACATTTATACTCTTATTATCACCTTTATATTTCTCCTGGTATTTTTTGTTTCTTTAAATACAATATATTTCCTTACCAGAGAGACATCGAACCTGCTTGATATATCCCTTGAATTAGATTATTTAACGAATCTCAAAAATACCCTTATCAATCTGGAACACTCTATAGAGCACCACCTGAATATCCTGCCGGGCAGCGGATATACTGATGGTGTAAAAAATGACCTCTCGGATCTCGAACGAATACTGCAATATTCAACAAACGTTAAACTCGATGACGAAGAAAAGCAGATAATAAAATTTGGGACGGATAATTTTAAAGAGTTTTCTGCAACAGTAACGACCCTTCTGCAGGACGATGGGAGAACCAAACAGCAAAATATTGAGATATATCAAAAATGGAAAAGAGCTTATATTAGAAAAATACTGGTTGAAATAGACAAGTATTCGAAAAAAAATCTTGCAAAAGTAAACAAACTTTTTGAAAAGTCCCGGGCAGCAAAAGTGAGGGCATTATGGCTACTCGCAGTAACAGCGACAATAATGTTCTTAGTCCTGATCATGTCGAGAGTTATTGTATCAAGAATTATTGTCAAGCCAATAAAGACTATCGAAAAGGCCAGCGATGCAATATCAAAAGGGGATACCGGAAAAAGAATAGATTTAAAGGCTAAGGATGAACTCGGCAGTCTTTCATCAAGCATTAATATGATGGCCGAGACCATGGAAGAAAAGATAAAAAGGCTTGAAGATTTAATAACAAAAGAACAGAATGCAGTCAGAGAACAGACGATACTGAACGAACTGATGGGCTTCATCGCCTCCGGCGTAGAGTTAGAACTGGCCCTTCTTACTTTTCTCGGAAGGACAAGGGACCTGATGAAGGCAGAACACAGTTCGATCTTTATTCTGGAAAATAAGGAGGATGCTAAGGAACCAGAGCTGAAAATCTTCCTTAATACCTTTGAAGAAAAAACATCCTGGGACTGCGCATTGGCGATGCTAAACGGCGTTTTTAAATACACCCTTAATACATTTGAGCCTGTCAGAAAGAATGCTTTAATGGGCGAAGTCCCTGCAACGCATTTTAATGTAAAAAATCTGATCGCAATACCCCTGTCATCAATCGATAAGACTATATTGGGCCTTATCGTTCTTGTCAATAAAGAGGGTGGTTTCACAGATGAAGATGAGGATGTCCTTTTTAATTTTTCTTTTCAGGCGTTTCAAGCGATTACCCTGCAACAGGAAATATTCCGCTATGCAACCACTGACGGACTGACAGGTCTGAACAACTTCAGGGTCTTTAAAAAGAGACTTGAAGAGGAAATAGAACGGTCAAAGAGATATTCAAGAGATGTTTCCCTGGTGATGATAGATATAGATTATTTTAAATCATTTAATGATATATACGGCCACCAGGCAGGCGATTATGTTTTGAAGAGTGTTGCAAAACTGATATACAAGGGTATCAGAACTACTGACTTTGCAGCAAGATATGGCGGCGAGGAATTTGCTGTAATACTCCCTGAGACCGCAGGTCTCCAGGTATTTACAGTAGCTGAAAGATTGCGCAACAGCATAAGCACGCATGAATTCGTTATTGATAAAGGAGCTGTTTGCAACGTTACGGTCAGCATCGGATATGCGACTTACCCGGAGGATGCTGATGGAAGTGAACAGCTTATAAAAAAGGCTGACCAGGGTCTTTATTTTGCAAAGGAAAATGGAAGGAACAGGGTTTGCAGATATTATGATACTCACAGGAAGGTCGAAGGCAAGATTCCAGAAGAGATTAAAGACATATTACATGACTCTTCTCTCACAAGCGTTAAAGAGCTTGCAAAGGCAATAGATTCGAAGTCCAATTACATGAAGGGGCATTCTTTTGAGGTGGCAGCCTTTGCTGTCATGATAGGGAGAGAACTGGGTCTCAGTGAAGAACAGATAGAGGGACTGAGAATAGCCAGCCTTTTGCATGATGTGGGAAATCTGGGCATACCCGATAATATCCTGAATAAACCGGGTCCTCTTACAGATGAGGAAAAGATAATCATACAGGGTCATCCGGGACTTTCTGAGATGGTGCTTAAACATTATCCAAGGTCAGAGCATGTTCTTCCCACAATCCTTTACCATCATGAGAGATTTGACGGAAATGGATATCCAAACGGACTGAAAGAGGAAGAAATACCTCTTCCGGCAAAGATCTTAGGGGCAGTAGAGGCTTACAACGCAATGACTTCACCAAGGCCATACAGGAGAAGAAAGACCCGTTTAGAAGCTTTAGCAGAAATGGAAAGGGAGGCTGGAAAGCAGTTTGATCCTCTGATAGTTAAGACACTGATAAATATACTCAAAAAAATCGAAGACCCGGTAGAAAAACGTTCGGAAAAAGAGAACTGAAATTCTAAGGGTTCTTGACTTAAATTACAGATAAAAGTTTTAATAACACATGAAAATGTACAGATATTTAGTTATTATTCTACTGATACTTTATGCTTTTTCCTGCTCCGGAAAGGCCTCTGTTAAGCCTGCAGGGCCTTTTGATGCAGAAAAATCCTTTGCCAGCGCAAATAAACGGTTAGACGATAAGGATTATGAAGAGGCAAGGGTTATTCTTCTCGAAATAAAGAACAGGGATCTTACAAAAAAATTTGCGCCCCTCTCCCAGCTCCGAATAGCTGATTCTTATGTTAAAGAAGGAGAGCCCGAGCTTGCTGTTGCAGAGTACAGGAGATTTCTCGAAATATACCCTGACCACAGGCATGCCTCTTACGCCCAGTACCAGATAGCAATGGTATATTTTAATCAGATTGAGAGCCCTGAGAGGGGCTACGGCGGAGCTGCAAGGGCCCTTGCCGAATTCGAGAAACTTAAAATAGATTTCCCGAGAAACCCTTATAAGGACTTAATTGATATCAGGATCGAAAAATGCAGAAATACAATGGCAGATTATGAGCTCCTGGTAGGAGAGTACTATATGAAAAAGGGTTCATACAGTGCAGCGATCGGGCGTTTCGAGACCCTCCTTAATACATACCCTGATTACAAGAAAGAGGCAAATGTACTGTTAAACCTCGGCATCTCATATAAAAAGGCCGGTCAAAAAGAGAAATCCCAGGAATTTCTAAACCGTCTCCTCGAAAAATATCCGAACAGTCCCCTTATTTCTGATGCAAAAAAGGAACTTGCATCTTCACAGGCAGACAAGAAATAGGCTGTGAAGCTTCTTAAGCTGTGAATTACTACCCTGTATTCCTTAAACTTAAAGGCAAAAAGGCAGTTGTTGTCGGTGGAGGCAAGGTCGCTGAAAGAAAGATCCTTTCGCTTATTAAGGCTTCTGCAGATATTACTGTAATCAGCCCTCATCTTACTGGTCGTCTGCTGAAAGAGAAAGAAAGGAAGAGGATAAGGCATATATCCCGCAGCTTCAGGATGAATGACCTTAAAGGGGCCTTTCTTGTAATTGCCGCAACTGATTCTCCGGAAATAAATTCAAGGGTTGCTAAAGATGCCCCTGCACTCGTTAATGTTGTCGATGTACCTTCACAATGCAATTTTATCGCACCATCGGTAGTAAAAAGAGGCGCTTTGACATTAGCGATTTCAACCAGCGGTATAAGTCCTGCTCTTTCGAAGGCTATTAGAAAAGAACTCGAAAGGTTATATGGCCCTGAATTTTCAGACTATCTGAATTTTGTTAAAAAGCTCAGGGAAAAGGCGATGGTCGGAATCAAAGACAAAAAGAAAAGGGAAAAGTTTCTGAAGGGTCTCGCCTCGGAGAAAATTCTTAAGACATTAAGAGAAAAGGGATTTGAGGGAGTTGAGAAAATAGTCAAGGATTTTCCAGCGTTTCTGTCTGTTTGCAACTGATAAGATTAAACAACTTTTATTTCACAAAAAGCCTTTTATACTCTCCATATCCTTCCTTTTCCAGATCTTCTTTTGGAATAAATCGCAGGGAAGCAGAGTTTATGCAATAGCGTTGTCCTGTAGGCGCAGGACCATCATTAAAAAGATGTCCAAGGTGTGAATCACCATGTTTGCTTTTAACCTCGGTCCTTGTCATGAAATGGCTTTTATCTTCCTTCTCGATAATATTCTTCGGCTCGATCGGTTTTGTGAAGCTCGGCCAGCCAGTTCCAGAGTCAAACTTGTCAATGGAGCTGAAGAGGGGTTCTCCTGAAACAACATCAACATATATTCCTTCTCTCTTGTTATTCCAGTATGCGTTGTCAAAAGCCCTTTCTGTAGCGCATTCCTGCGTTACTTTGTATTGCATGGGCTGCAGTTTCTTCTTCAGCTCTTCTTTTGCCGGCTTACTGTATTTTTTGTTCTTGTTTTCAGGTTTTTTCGTCTCAGTCTTGTCTCCCCAGATACCCTTTAAATACTGATCTCTGCCGGAACCTTCATGATATAATTTATACCTGCCGGCATTCTTTTGATAATACTTCTGGTGGTATTCTTCTGCCTTATAGAATACCGAGGCCGGGACAATTTCTGTAACAACAGGCTTTTTATATCTTCCGGATTTATCGAGCCTCTCCTTTGAGGTTATAGCCTTTTTCTTCTGATCTTCATTATGGTAAAAAATAGCAGTCCTGTATTGAGGGCCTGAATCAAAAAACTGCCTGTTAGGGGTAGTGGGGTCGATATTCCTCCAGAAAACATCCAGTATTTCTGAGTATGTAATCTGAGAGGGATCGAACATAACTTCTATCGCCTCAGCATGACCTGTTGTGCCTGAAGTTACCTCTTCATAAGAGGGGTTCTTCTTATGGCCTCCTGTGTAACCTACAGTGGTTGATACAATACCCTTTACCTTATCAAAGGAATACTGCATGCACCAGAAACACCCGCCCCCGAAGAAGGCCTTTTCGAGCTTTTTAGCTTGTGTATCTATATTTTTGTTCATAGTCAAGTTATTCATAGTCTTGGCCTCCGCTATACCCATCAGGCATAGACCTGAAGTTAATATCAAAACAATTAAAATCTTCTTCATAACATCACCTCAATTGGTAATAATTTAGCACTTTTTTGTGAAGGATTTATGAAGAGAAGCCCTGCATTGGTAATCCGGGCTAAGCACAGGAAATTTTCTCTTTACAACTCCATTAATTTGCTTTAAATTACTTTTGAGTATCAGGCAGCAATCTTCCGTGTTTTGGGTTATGTTCAAAGATTGATATGGACATTAAAAAGAAATGTTGGGAAATCGATGAATTGAGTCAAAATATAGTCCGGTATCTTGTGCATGGTATATTAGTCATCCTGTTGACTAACATCCCAAATGGAATATTAGTCAATAGCACTATGATAATGAATTTAAATAGTTACATTAAGATGCTATTATTTTCTTCTTGACGGCGGTTCAAAAAGATTTCGAATATTATCGAGAAAACTGCTTAATTACTGGTTGGCTTCAATAAAATTTAATAGAAAATTAACTTAAGTCAAAAAGGGGGGCCCAATGTGGTATAGAAGAGATTATTCAGGCGGTCCTATGGGCACCAACGATGCACTTGATATGTACGATGCTTTCCGTGATCTGTATGACGACGAAATGCATGAACATCCCGAAAATGCAAAGGAACTGGCAATGTTTCAATATAAATTCACGGAATCAGGTGGCACTCAATTTTTTCATACCAATTGTCTCTTTCATGATTCTTTCTTTATTAGACATGGCTGCTCACAGCATTCAGCCCCAATTCCTACTCCAGAGTTTATGTATGGGTCCGAGAACTTTTCGGAGTCATTATTCAAAAAATGACCCTTGAGAATAAAGATATAACTTCTGTTCATAAGCCGAAAATATTATGGAGGAGAAATGTTAATAAATTGTCCTGAGTGCAAGAAAGAAGTTTCTGATAAAGCCATGTCATGCCCGCATTGTGGGTATTTATTGAAGGAAATACAGCAACCCCTAAGCACGCCTCAAGTCACACCTCCTTCAAAAAAGAAAACACCTTTGTTAAAGAAAGAGATCAACTCATCATTATGCCTGGGTATATCAGCTTATTTCGCTCTTTTTATTTTACTGCCTTATGCTTCTGAAGATGTATCTGTATCTGCCATTGCCTTGGCTGCCGCAGTTATGTTTCTTCGAGGGCTTAGTATATGGAAGAAAAAGCGCTGGCTTGAACTTCTAGTGTTTTTACCTTTTTTGCTCTTATTTTATTATAGTCTTTCTACAGTCTATCAACAGTCAAAGCTACCCAAGGAAGTCTTAGCAAAACAAAGAGCTGATAAACAAAAACAAAGAGTAGAGGAAAAAACCAAGGAGTTTATGCAAGAGATCGATGCAAAAATTGAGAAAGATCGCACCGAAAAAGAAAAGCTTAGAAGCCAGTATAAGAAAACCTGCTTAGAATGGTCTATGATGAGTTGGCATGAGAAGGTGGATTTTCTTAATGGCGTAGATAAGAATAAAGTTGCGCTGCTAAAAGGTCGCCCAGAAGCCTATGTTGAGAGCTTAGATCGAGCTTGTCGCCGGATGGAACGGTCCAAAGAAGATAATTCTTTTTACGACGCAGATATTGTCGCGTTATTAGACATTCTGTGAATAAAAGGACTCAGCCAATCGGGTAGCCGGGGGTAGTTAACCCCCAGCCCCCACAACACCCATCATGCGGGTCCCTGCCTGCCGGCAGGCGCAATGGGCGGTTCGCAGAAATCATCGGGCCGTAGCCGGAAGTAAATCACGTTCTGCAATGCATACAACTGACACATTGAAACCGGATCGAGGGGAAGCTATTCCATGACGCGTCCCGAAGGCTTTCGGGACTCATCCTGTCGGATTCAACGCCAACATCGAGCTCATTGGGTGCCCCGCTCATTTCCACGTTCGGGCCTTCTTCATAAGGGCAGGGAGACCCAGCCCCTACAAATACTATCCCTAAAATAGAGATAGAACTTTAAATAAAAAGAAAACTCCTTCTGGTTTAATGTTTTTTGGTGATATAAAATATCACCAATAAGGTGAACAAAAAACCCGAAGGAGGTAAGACAATGATAAAACA
>JAKAKQ010000102.1 GCA_021813425.1 Nitrospirota bacterium | reverse complement strand
TTCCGATCTCCGGCTTGCAAGCCTGTTAGCTTTAGAAAGTTATGCAAAAATATAAATTCAGAATAAAAAGATTCAACCCTGAGAAAGACCCTAATCCCCGTTGGGAAGATTTTTCTTTGGAGATGGAGCCTTCCGAAAGACTCCTTGACGGCCTGATAAAGATAAAGGAGAGTATGGACGGCAGCCTCACCTTCCGAAAATCCTGCGCCCACGGCATCTGCGGCTCATGTGCCATGAAGATTGACGGTAAAAACGCCCTTGCCTGTCAAACGCTCATTAAGGACGTTAATCATACTGTAACGATCGAGCCTATTCCGTCACTACCGGTAATAAAAGACCTTGTTGTCGATATGGACCCTTTTTTCGGTAAAAACGAAAAGGTCCTGCCTTACCTTATCAATAACGAACCGCCTCCTGAAAGGGAAAGACTCCAAAGTTCTGAGGATCAGGAGAAAATATTGCAGGCAATAACCTGTATTATGTGCGGTTGCTGTACTTCTTCATGCCCTGTCTACTGGGCTGATAAAGAGTATCTTGGTCCTTCAGCGCTTTTAAAGGCAGCGCGGTTTATCTTTGATACAAGGGACAGGGCATTGGCTGAAAGGCTTAACAGCATAACAAATGACCACGGGCTCTGGAGATGTCATTCAATCTATAACTGTGTCGAGGTATGTCCAAAGGAGATCGACATAACGGGTTATATCTCAAAATTGAAACGGCTTTCTGTTAAAAAGAAACTTGGATGAAACCATATCTGTCCAAAGTAAAAACTGAAGAAAGGCGGAATGCATCATAAACACAATAAATCGACATAATAATTGGGACTGCATACCTCATTTTGATAATTATTCCTTTCAAGCGCACGCTTGTACTTCTCCTTTTTCGGGTATTGGAATCTTTTTTTACAAGGAGTCGTTATTGTGTCTATTCCCCATCCCACCTTTCTTCAGTGAGATTTTCTGGTTAAATGTCTATACAATAATGAGTCACTTAGTAAGGATTTTTTATGGCCGAATACCGTATTGAGAAGGATTCACTCGGTGAGGTCAGGGTGCCTGCAGATGCGATGTACGGCGCACAGACCCAACGTGCAATAGAAAACTTCCCTGTAAGCGGAATACACTTCTCAAGGGCATTTATCAAATCTCTCGGCATTATTAAAGGCGCAGCAGCATATGTTAATATCGAACTGGGACTTCTCGATAAAGAAAATTCCCTGGCTATTCAGAACGCAGCTGATGAGGTGGCTGAAGGCAGATGGGACGAGCACTTCCCGATAGATATCTTTCAGACAGGCTCCGGCACATCAACAAACATGAATGCTAATGAGGTTATCGCAAACCGCGCAGCACAGATTCTGGGAGGCAAAATCGGCTCGATGCTTGTTCACCCGAATGACCATGTGAACATGGGACAATCTTCCAACGATATTATTCCTTCGGTTATCCATATAAGCGCATATATGCAGACAAAGGAAATTCTTCTCCCGGCGCTGATCCATTTAAAGACAACTCTGCTGCAACGCTCTTCGGAACTTTCTGAAATTATCAAAACAGGAAGGACACATCTGATGGATGCGATGCCTGTCAGTCTTGGGCAGGAGATAAGCGGTTGGGCATATCAGGTCGAGCAGGGCATCGAGCGGATCGAATCCTGCCTTCCAAGACTGGCCAAACTGGCCATAGGAGGAACAGCTGTCGGAACCGGAATTAACACGCATCCGGAGTTTGGGAGAAGGATGGCTGCAAGACTTGCCGAACTCACAGGGTTTCCTTTTGTCGAGACAGACAATCATTTTGCTGCACAGGCTGCAATGGATACAGCAACCGAACTCAGCGGCCATCTGAAGACTACCGCTTCAGGTTTAATGAAAATCGCAAATGACCTTCGTTTGATGAACAGCGGTCCGCTTGCAGGGATCTCTGAAATCTCATTGCCTCCGCTTCAGCCGGGTTCGAGCATAATGCCCGGCAAGATAAACCCTGTGATCTGTGAGGCGGTAATAATGGTGTGTATACAGGTTATCGGAAACGATGTTGCTGTAACGATCGGAAACAGCCGCGGTGAATTCGAGCTTAATGTCATGCTGCCTCTGATTGCCCACAATCTGCTTGAATCCATCACAATATTGGGAAACGCTTCATGCCTACTTGCTGATAAGACTGTTGCCGGATTCACCGTCAATAAAGAAAAAATCTCCGGAATTGTTGAATTTAACCCGATCCTTGTTACAGCGTTAGCGCCTGTTATAGGTTACGACAAGGCTGCTCAGATCGTAAAGAAAGCTTATGCCGAAGGCAGAAAGATCAAGGATGTTGCAGCAGAGATGACCGGCCTTACACCGGAAGAACTCAACAGGCTCCTCAACCCGAAGTCGATGACCGGAGAAGAATAAAGATACATTTACTAATAAGTTCATAGTTAAGCAGACATTTTTTTCGAAAATCTCCCCTCCCCCTCTTTGCTAAAGAGGGGTATTTTCCCTCCCTTTGGCAAAGGGAGGTCAGGAGGGATTTTACGATTATTGATGTCCTCATGCTTATAAACTCCTTAGTAATCCGGTTTATTCGGAAGATGTATACCATCAGATCCTGTAGCAACAGCGCCTGTCCATCCGCTTAATCCGCCGCGCAGGTTTCTTGCCTTAAACCCATGGCTTCTCAAGAGAAAAGCAGCTGCCATCCCCCTCGAATCGTTTGTGCAGTACGTATAGTATTCTTTAGATGGGTCCAGTTCAGGATACTTCTGCCGCAGTATTTCGAGCGGAATATTAACAGCCCCTGCAATGTGCTCCTCTTCATACTCCGGCGGGATACGCGCATCAAGCAAAACATACTGATCTTTTTTGTCTTCAGGGATATCATCGATATCCTCCGGAAAAATGAAATCCAGAAACGACTCTTTTAAGATATGGTCAAAGTCGGTTTTATTAAGCGCCAGAACAGTTGTCTCTTCCATTGCCTGAACCGTTGCATTGCGGCGCTGGTCTCTTATGAGCGCCTCTTCCCCGAAGCTCTCGCCATAGCCTAAAACCGCAACCTGTCTGACCTCCCGCTCAATTTTCTTTTTTACCAATACAGCCACACGGCCTGATTTAATAATGTAATACAGTTCTCCCTGATCCCCCTGAATTATAATATTCTCGCCAGCTGCATACTTTTTCTCTGTTAATTTATCTGTGAGTGCAAGCATTTTCTCAGGCTCCAGCAGCGCAAAGGGCTGGAGTGTTTTCATCTTGTTGTACTCGGAATAACTCTGCACCTTCTTTATAAGTATGCTTGTAAAGGCAGAGTCCGTCATGATGATATTTTCAAAGTCGGCTTTCGAGAGCCTGTAGAGCTTAACGTCCGTCCTTGTGACAACAGTGCTGC
>JAKAKQ010000268.1 GCA_021813425.1 Nitrospirota bacterium | reverse complement strand
CATCAACTGAGAAGTTGATGACGGCACTTCAGTTAAACTTCCGCCTTTTAATTTAAGAGATGCATTGATACCGGCGATAAGTCCCATGGCTGTTGACTCAATATAACCTTCAACGCCGGATATCTGTCCAGCGATAAAAACATTGCCGTTAATTTTTAATGTTAGATACTTATTCAGAAAAAGGGGTGAATTTATGAACGTATTCCTGTGGATACTCCCGAACCTCAAAAACTCTGCATGTTCAAGTCCTCTTATCATACTGAAAACCCTTTTCTGTTCCGGCCATTTCAATCTTGTCTGAAACCCGACCATATTGTAAGCGGTCATTTCCTTATTTTCAGCCCTGAGCTGAACAACAGCATATGGCTCTTTTCCTGATTTTGGATCGGCAAGTCCTACCGGTTTCATTGGTCCGAACCTGAGTGTATCTACTCCCCTTGATGCCATCACTTCAATAGGCATACATCCTTCAAATACCTTTCCTTCTTCAAATTCCCTGGGGGTTACCCTGTCAGCTTCCATGAGTGTATTGTAAAAATCTTCATACTCATTCTTTGTCATAGGACAATTAATATAATCATCCCCCCCCTTGCCGTATCTGGAGGCCCTGTAAACATTTTCATAATCTAAGGATTCAGCATCGATGATGGGGGCTATAGCATCATAGAAATACAGATGATTATCGCCCAACAGATCGGATAAAGACTTTGCCATGGTCTCTGAGGTAAGTGGTCCGGTTGCGATAACAGTTATTGTATCAGGCAGTTCAGTACATTCTTTCCTGATTATCTCAATATTTGGATTCCCTGAAAGCCTCACTGTAATAAAATCAGAAAATAATTTCCTGTCGACTGCAAGTGCAGAACCTGCAGGCACAGTTGATATATTGGCTGCCTCCATTATCAATGATCCTGCCATGGATAATTCTTTCTTTAACAATCCTGGCGCGCTGTAAACATCATTTGACCTGAGGGAGTTGGAACATACAAGTTCTGCAAGCATCCCTGTCCTGTGCGCCTCTGTCAGTTTATCAGGTCTCATTTCATACAGGATGACCTTTATCCCTCTTCTTGCCGCCTGCCATGCAGCTTCGGATCCTGCAAGTCCGCCGCCGATGACAATCAGTTTCTTAGACATAATCAATTATAACTTATATAAGCTGAAAAGCCGGCAAGCTAATAAGCTAAAAAGTCCCCCTCCCCTTGCATATCTTAATTATCATCCAGACCGAAACAATCAGGGAAACCCAGAAACAGAATCTCAGGATCGAAATGAGGTTGTACGAATCTCTATCTATATTGTCAGGAGTGAGAAAAAATATTGTAATTTTTTCCTTTAAATCTCTTCCAGAGTTTCCGAGTATCAATGCTGATACAAGAAAAATCAGAATCGGCAATAAAGCAATTATTAAAAACATACTATAGTTTTATAGTATTTTATGATATCTCTGTCAACAATTTTTCTGTTTTTTGGTAAATTTTCTTCTAAAAGGATACTGATATCACCTGAACAGCACATGGCAATGATTACAGTTTTCCTGAACAGCATCCATGCTGTTATTTATAGCTTTATCGTCCTTTTTTCTAATGCTATCCTTCAGTGTCTTGATATTTTCAATAAACGAACGGTATTCCTGAAGAAATTCTTCATGCTTGTCTGCATTTCTGTGCACCTTAAACTTTTCGATATTTGCAGAAGCGCTGTGTATCTTTTCCATAGCAGATCCGGCAGATTTTAAATCACCTTTTTGCAGAGCCTTTTTAACTATATTCCATTGCTTATTGATAACTGACATATTGTGATGTTGCTGTTTCATTTCCCTCGTAAGATGTTTATCATGTCTATGTGAAGGGATATCAGCCGAAACGGCAATCCCTGTGAAGAGAAGATAAACAACCAAAAAATAAAAATATATTTTCATTTTCCTATATCCTCCAGTCAAAATTTCAGTTTTCTTGCTTACTGAACTCCCTCCCTTTCCAGATCATGTATATCGCCGGGTAGATAAGGAGTTCGAGGATAGTCGAGGTGACAACCCCTCCGACCATGGGAGCAGCGATGCGTTTCATCACGTCGGAACCTGCGCCGGTGCTGAACATGATCGGGATAAGCCCTGCCAGGATAACGCTGACGGTCATTATCTTCGGCCTTATCCTCTTTACGGCGCCATGCATTATCGAATCCCTCAGATCGGCTGTCGAATTCAACCTTCCCTCCCTCTTCCACTGAGCATAAGCGAGATCGAGATATAGGAGCATGACAACCCCTGTCTCAGCGTCAAGACCTGCAAGCGCGATGATGCCGACCCATACGGCGATGCTCATGTTGTAACCCAGAAAATGGAGAAGCCAGAAAGAGCCGACAAGTGAAAATGGGACCGCCAGGAGGACAATAAAGGTCTTTGTCACTGAGTTTGTATTGAAATAGATGAGAACGAATATGATGAGGACCGTCAGAGGTATTACAAGCTTAAGCCGCTCATGGGTCTTTACAAGGTACTCATATTCACCGCTCCACTGGAGCCTGTAGCCGAGGGGCAGTTTCACCGTGTCCGCGACCTTTTTCTTTGCCTCCTCAACATATCCGCCCACATCGCGCCCTGAAAAGTCGATGAAAACATAATTGGCCAGAAGACCCTCTTCACTCTTGATCTGCGTCGGCCCCTTGACGATCTCTATGTCTGCGATCTCGCCGAGAGGAACGTGAAGCAATTGCGGGTTGGCGATTGCGATCTGAGGACCAGAGCCCATAAATGACGCGCTCGCCATTCCACTTCCGGAATTCATGACAGGAACGAGGATTCTCCCTATCTTTTCAGGATCATTTCTCAGCTCTCTCGCATAACGCACATTAACAGGATAACGCTCCCTCCCTTCCACGGTTGTGGTCAGGTTCATTCCGCCAAGAGTGCTCGATACGACGGCCTGCACATCATCCATCGAAAGGCCGTACCTGGCGATCGCTTCACGCCTCGGCTTGATGTCGAGGAAATATCCTGTTGTCACCCTCTCTGCGTATGCGCTCCGTGTACCCTTTATGTTCTTTACGGCATTTTCTATGTCATGAGATACAGTATCGAGGGTCTCCAGCTTCGGCCCCAGCACTTTGACGCCTACAGGGGTCCTGATGCCTGTTGCGTTCATGTCGATCCGCGCCTTGATGGGCATGGTAAAGGAATTGGCCACTCCGGGGATAGTGACAGCATCGTTCATCTCGTTTTTCAATTGTTCAACGTCCATTCCCTTCCGCCATTCAGATTTCGGAATATCTTTCTTGAAACCTATCGAAAATAGAAATTTATCAAGCACGGAAGGTTTATTATCCGGCTTGAGGTTGATCACCGTCTCGAACATCTCCACGGGAGCAGGGTCGGTC
>JAKAKQ010000310.1 GCA_021813425.1 Nitrospirota bacterium | reverse complement strand
GCCGGTCAAACAGTATCTTAATATCGGCTTCATCGGTGATATTGATGCAGCTCTTTTCTAAATCGCACCCTTTTAATTCTGTAACACATCTTGTTCCAAGGAGTTTTAAAGCCGCTTCCATCTGCCAGGAAAGCGCTACAACTGGATGGACTCTTTTCCCGATGATTAATTCAATATCACCTATTGCAGCGTAGTCATTTGGGTTAACCATAGCAAGTGCGAATTTTTCCTCCGTTTCTACTGGGAGGACCTTATGTTCCTTTATCTTTTCGAACGGCACGATTTTCAGGACATCTTGAGAAATGTCAACATTAAACAGGTTAACTGCAGGGACCCCGAATTGTTTGCTGAGAAAATCAAGCAGGTCATCGGTAGTCAGATAGCCCATTTCAATAAGTATCGAACCTAAATGGCCGCCGACCTGTGACTGTCTCTTTAAGGCATTTTTCAGCATGTTTGAAGTTATTATTCCATGCTCTACAAGTGTTTCGCCGAGTTTCGGTTTCATGTCCTTCTTTGCGTCCTGTGCCATTAAAAGCCTCCTCTGGATTGTCCAATAAAAGGTTAACAGCAAATATGAATACTTTCAAGTTTTTTCTGGGGATCTACTTGATTTTGTATTCCTTGATCTTTGTCCTCAGTGTATTGCGGTTTATACCCAGGACCTTTGCGGTCTTAAGCTGGTTTCCGTTGGTTTCTCTCATTACTATCGTGATAAGGGCTTTTTCGACCTCTGAAAGTACGGTCCCGTACAGGTTGAAATTAGAGACTTTTGTCATGTCTTTAAGATAGTGTTTCAGCTTTTCTTCGAGAAAATCTTTTATTGAATAAGAGGCGCCTTCTTCGATAAGCAGGTCCTTTTTTTCGATGACGGTGCCCGTAGAAAGAACGCACGCCCTTTTAATTACATTTTCCAGCTCGCGTACATTTCCGGGCCAGTCATATTTTATCAGTAATGCCGTCGCATCTTTAGAAAATTCTTTTTCGCCTGTCTCCAGTTTTTCAACGGCCTCTCTTAAAAAATTTCTTACAAGCAACGGTATGTCTTCTTTCCTTTCCCTTAAAGGCGGTAATTTTATCTGTACGACGTTGAACCTGTAAAAGAGGTCTTCCCTGAAACTGCCCCTGGCAACAGCTTCTGCAAGGTCCTTATTGGCAGCCCCTATTATCCGTACGTCTGCCGAAATATTTTCATTGCTGCCAAGAGGTGTGAATTCCTTTTCCTGCAGAAAACGCAGCAGTTTTGCCTGAAGACTTGAATCCATTTCATATATCTCATCCAGGAACAATGTGCCGCCATTTGCTGATTCTATCTTCCCGGTCTTGTTTTTTATTGCACCTGTAAAAGCGCCTTTCTTGTAACCGAAGAGTTCTGATTCAAGCAGCTCCCTTGGTATCGAGGCGGAATTTATAGCTACGAATGGTCCGAGCGAACGTCTGCTGTTGAAATGGATCGCCTTTGCAACGAGTTCCTTGCCTGTGCCGCTTTCACCGGTAATCAGGACAGTGATGTCTTTCGGCGCGACTTTCCCTATGTCTTTAAAGACCTTTAACATCTTCGGGCTTTTGCCGATCATCTGCGGAAATTCTGTCTCGAATGCAGCTTTTTTAAATTCTCTTAATTCTTCTCTTAAAGACAGGTCCCTGAAGGCCTTCTCAACGACTATTTTTAATTCCTCGATGTCAAAAGGTTTCTCAAGGTAATCATAGGCGCCTTCTTTCATTGCTGTGATGGTGCTTTGCATCCTGGCATGGGCGGTGATCATTATAACGATGGCATCGGGATTCAGGGAGCGTATTTCCCTTAAGCCCTCAAGCCCGTCTCCATCAGGCAGAACGAGGTCAAGAAGTATTACATGCGGCTTGTCCTGAACGGCCCTCAAACCGGATGAAAGCTTTGTCCTTGAAATAATGCCGTAGCCAGATGGTTCAAGCGCCTTCTTGATAACCCAGATTATGCTCTCATCGTCATCTATAACTAAGATTTTTTTATCCATAATGTTCGAAAGGTAAATAAATATGGAAACAGGTTCCTTTGTTCCTCAGACTTTTTACTTTAATGAATCCCCCGTGGTCTTTAACGATCTTTTTTGATAAAGCAAGACCTATGCCAGTGCCGGTTTTTTTCTTTGTATAGAAAGGAATAAATATCTTCTGTATTTCATCTTCAGAAATCCCCTTGCCTGTATCTTTAATCGATATTAAGGCCATACGTTTTATCCTGCCGTGGTCTCCAAAAAGTTCCTTCGAAGGAGAAGTGGATATCTCGATGCCGCCCCCTTTTTTCATTGATTCAACAGCATTTTTTATGATATTCAAAAAAACCTGCAGAAGCTTCCCTTCATCACCTTTAACCTGTGGCAGACTCGGGTCATATAACCTCTTTAATGTTATGCCTGCCTTCTGTATCGGCGCATGCATGATCGAAATGGCCTTTTCCATAACCTCATGTATGTTTACCGGATTGAAAGAGGGTTTTTTGCATACTACTAAATAATCCTGAAGGATCGAATTCAACCTGTCAGTTTCTCTGATTATCATATCAACATAGTCGTCAATTCGCACATCCTGCGTCTTATTGCGCAGTAGCTGGGCAGCGCCTTTAATGCCTCCAAGGGGATTTTTGATTTCATGTGCAATAGTACCCAGCATATAGTCAATTGTATCAAGATTATGATCTTCTCTTTCGTTTATATTTATGTTTTCGGAGATTGACAGTATAGCGCCTTCTGTCTTCCCGTTTTCAAAAAATGGCGACAGATTGAAATCAATGTTTATAATCTGTCCGGTATTAAGGTTAACAGATTTTCCCCGAAAAGAACGTCCTTCGATTATTGTCTTTCTGATTAAAGGTGAAACTGGTTCTTTCCCTTTAAGCAGTTGAGAGAGTCTCTTGCCCAGGATATCTTTCAGGCTTTTTTGAAAAAGCTCCTCCCCTGCTTTATTCACAAAGATTATCTTTGCCTTCTTGTCGAAAAGTATAATCGTCTCTTCAAGGCTGTTTATGATTGAATCGGGAGATATCATTTTTTGTAAGAGTATAAGGAATTACAGAACCTTCTATCTTCGTCCTCTTTCTGAATCAAAAACTATGTTTAAAATTAAATTCCGCTTGAAATCAGATATTTATCGCGATCTGCAAAAAAGAATTTGGTTTTCTGTTAAAAGAAGATATAAGCAAACAAACATTGTATGTTATTATGAACTTTATCACAAAAAGCTTATATTTTCAAATAATGTTTTTTATGTTTTTCAAATCTTATTTTTCTTTTGTTATCAATCAGTTTATCAGAAAACTTTACATTGACACATAAGATGTTAAACTGGTAAAATTACATTTATTTTTAAAACAGGGAGGAGTGATAGATGAATGCC
>JAKAKQ010000088.1 GCA_021813425.1 Nitrospirota bacterium | reverse complement strand
CCCTGAACCCTTCGTTTTTTGTCATTCTGAAGGAGTGAAGCGACTGAAGAATCTCGCTCAGGACAGGCTCCGTGAAGGGTCTCGCAACTCGTTGAGTTCATGAGATTCTTTGCGGAGTTTACCCTGAGCACAAGATGAGATTCTTCGCTTCGCTCAGAATGACAGGCGAAGGGCTCAGAATGACATTTAGTGTTTTCAGTGTTATCCGCAACAGAAACTAACTACCTTAAAAATTAACAAGTTACACAGCTATAAGTTATCTTGTTTCAGAAGAAACCACAAAAAACCCATTGAATTTAAAGATCATCTTGACTTATGTTAATAATATGGTAAAGTTTAATCAGAAAGGGAAATATATTTTATTTTGATTTATCAAAAATCAAAGAGGGGTTGATATGTCCTCTGCAAAAGGAATATTAATATTCAACAAAAACGACCAGGAAAGACGTTCAATCAGTCTTTTGCTGAAGACAGGTGATAATAACGTCTTCGACACCTCTGATGCACTTGAAGCCTTACATATACTGCAGAAGGAAAATATAGTGGTTATTCTTGCCGGAAGCGAGATCGCCTGGATGAACAGGCAGGAATTCAAAAACCTTGTCGAAAAGATAAGACCGGGTGTAAGCACTGTTTTTACTTCTCCTTTTTCTACCGACGACAAGGATTTTTCTATCAATATCAAAGAATTTACAGATCTCATAAACGAATATATAAAAAACGAAAGCATACTTAACAGGGAACTGTCAGAGGTAAAACAGTTTTCCTACGCAATAGCAGACCGCCTCTTGCAGATATTCGGGGTAAATGACAAGTATTTCTTTAACAATGACCATATTGTTTCAGAGCTTTCCGGAAAGATAGCCATGAAAATGGATCTTGAAGAAAATATAGTTGAAGCAATTCAGATGGCGGCTCTCCTGAGGGATCTGGGAAGGGTGGTAATACATCAGCAAATCCTCGAGGAGAGCAAGAGGCTGAATCAGGTAGAACTTACCCCCATAAAGGCCCATCCCATCCATACGATGCAGATTCTGAAAATGGTGAGATTTCCCTGGAATCTTGATTCCATCATCAGTCAGCACCATGAACACTACGACGGAAGCGGCTATCCGATGGGGCTCAAAGGGAGGGAAATTTCCATTGGAGCCCGCATTATAAATGTGGTAGACGCCTATTATGCAATGACAACTGACAGGCCTTACAGAAAGGCATTAGCCAAAGATAAAGCTGTTCTTGAGATCAAAAAAAATGCTGGCACCCAGTTTGATCCCGAAGTAGTAGAGGTATTTCTTTCCATTATAGGGAAAGAGCCATCCGAGACAGTGCCGAAAAAGTGCATCCTCATATTCGAACGGGAGCCGAATGTTGCAGCCATGATAAAGTTGAGCACAACAGCAGAGGATATTGATGTTGTACACGCAACAAGCAGCATTGAGGCTATAAGCCGTATCAGGCAGAAAAACCCTCAGCTCATAGTGGCAGACATCGAGGCTCTGGAAACAGAAACATTCATAAGGTTTTACAACACCATAAAACAGGTATCTGTTGGTTCAAACAGGCGTTTTCTACTTATAATGCCTGACAAAAGCCACCTCCATCGTTTTGAGGGCGGTATTGAGCATATAATAAAACCGTTTAATATCGAACAGATAACAACAAAGATCAGGGGCCTTCTTTTTGAGTCTTTACCGGTTACTCCCGCAGAAGAGGTAAGGGGACTTTCAGGAACTATTGAGGACTTTAATATCATGGATATAATACAGATACTGAGTCTGGGACTTAAGACAGCAAAGGTAGAGATAAACAAGGGGGAACAAAAGGGTGCGTTGTACCTGCAGAGGGGGAAAATAGTGCATGCTTCTGTTGGAAGTCTTAGAGGGCCTGAGGCCTTTTTTGAGCTTATTAGATGGGAAAAAGGAAATTTCTACATTATACACGGCCAGGTAACGGATGAGGTCAATGTGACTATTGATACCAGGCATCTCTTGATGGAAGCTTATACTGCTTTAGATGAGAAGAAAACCGACAAGACCATGCACGGGTGAAAACCCGGCAATATATTTCTGCCTTTTATCAGTAATAAACTCTCTTTAACCGACCTTCACCAGCAATCAGCTGCGGTCTTCTCCGGTCATGCTTCCTTGATTTTACATTAAGATAAGAAATAAAATGTAAAACCATGGAAATCAGGCTTACAAATGGTCAGGCAATAACTGCAGGGAAAAATGAAAGTATTTATCAGACATTAAAAAATAACGGCATATATCTTGTCGCTTCGTGCGGCGGAAAGGGCGTATGCGGTAAATGCCGCATAAGAATTCTTGAGGGAAAAAGCAGGACAAAGTCAGTCGGCAAACTGAGGAAAAAGGAAATAGACGAAAAATCCGTTCTTGCCTGTCAGACGTTCCCCGAGGGAAATATACTCATAGAAATTCCCGAGGAATCAAAACTTGTTATAGGTGATAAGATAGCCATATCAAAATCAAAGGATCTCCTGGAATTTCTGCATTCTGTTGAAACAGACCTCTCCCCCATGGTCAGGAGAATAAATCTTGATCTCGAACCTCCGACAATACAGGATAATATAAGCGACCTCGAACGTCTTAAAAAGTCGCTGATCAATAACGGTATTCAGGACATGAGGTTCTCACACGGTTTTATTTCATACATGGCAGAGGCCCTGAGGGATGCCGGCTGGAATGTCTGTCTTTCGTACACTGAAAACCATGAAGCGATTGCACTTTCAGCGGGATGCAAGACAAGGCACTACGGTATCGCCGTTGATATCGGCACAACGACTGTTGTTGTGTATCTTATAGATTGTTCAGACGGTGGTCTCGTAGATACCGGCATAACCTATAATTCACAGATGCGCCACGGTGATGATGTAATAACAAGGATAGTATATGCAACCGAAGGAGGAGGT
This sequence comes from Nitrospirota bacterium, assembly GCA_021813425.1. Classification (GTDB taxonomy): domain Bacteria; phylum Nitrospirota; class Thermodesulfovibrionia; order Thermodesulfovibrionales; family UBA6898; genus JAKAKQ01. Next base: position 459 of record JAKAKQ010000088.1, on the reverse strand, counting down.
CTTAAGGAGTTGAGGGATGTTGTTGTGCACGATATTAATGACCTGCTTAGACCTATCATAGAAAAAAACAGGGTTGACATTAAAGACGTCGACTCAGTAGTCATCTCAGGGAACACCACTATGTCGCAACTCTTCTGGGGGCTTGATCCCTCATCGATCAGGGAAGAACCCTATATCCCGACTGTCAATATTTATCCGGTATGGAGGGCAGGAACCGCCCATCTGAATATTAACGCCCAGGCCCCGGTCTATACCATGCCGAATGTCGGGAGTTATGTAGGAGGGGATATCGTCGCCGGTGTCCTGGCTTCTAAGATGCATAGAAATTCTGAAGTGGCCCTGTTTATGGATATTGGTACAAACGGCGAGATAGCGATCGGGAATAACGAATGGCTGATAACGGCTGCCTGCTCAATGGGGCCATGTTTTGAAGGGAGTGGAATAAGGCACGGCATGAGG
>JAKAKQ010000377.1 GCA_021813425.1 Nitrospirota bacterium | reverse complement strand
ATGTCGCTCATCCTGGCGCTTGGAGTTCTCAGGGACGGAAGTCGCACGGAGAAGCATAACGGATTGAAGGAGGCATACAGACGATTTGCTTCAGGCATAAAAGAGGTGATCAGCGACAGGCGGGTCGTCATAACTTCGGGGATGGAAGGCCTCCAGAATCTTAGTGTAGGGGCGCTTGAAGCGTTCCTCCCCATCTATGCTGTCACAAGGGCAGGCATGAACGAATTCCAGTCAGGACTGCTATGGGGAATACAGGTCATCGTGACTATACTATCAAAACCTCTTATGGGGAAGACCTCTGACAGATACGGCAGGAAACCTCTCATAACCGTTGGAATGATACTGTGTGCCGTTTCTTTTGGCGCTATCCCTGTGCTAAAGGATTTTTATTCCCTGATGGCTGCCGCAATTATCTTTGGGCTTGGAGAGTCTTTTGTGACATCGTCATCTGCTGCACTCGTTGCAGACATATGCAAGGAGAAACACTTCGGCACCGCGATGGGGACTTTCGGTACGATATTTGATATCGGACATGCTGCAGGTCCCATACTTGCAGGTTTTTTAATAGTGAGACTCGATTACCTTTATTCCTTTTGCATTATGTCTGCAGTGCTTATACTTGCTATCCCGGTATTTATTCTGAATGTAAAAGGCGATTTCCCCCTTAACCCCTCATCCTCATAGATTCGAGTCTTGCTATCCTTTCTTCTATCGGCGGATGGGTGCTGAACAATTTCATCATCGAACCGCCGCTGAAGGGGCTCACGATAAGCATATGCGATGTGGCCGGGTTTGCATGCATCGGCATTATCTGAGATCCTTGATGCAATTTACGGAGGGCATTTGCTAACGCCATCGGATTTCCATGGAGCGATGCCCCGCCTTCATCAGCCAAATATTCCCTTGACCTTGAAATGGCCATCTGAATCAACATAGCTGCTATGGGAGCGACGATCATCATGATAAGCGCGGCGATCGGGTTGCCGCCTTCATCGTCATCGTGTCTTCCCCCGAAAAAAAACGCCATATGCGCCAGATAGCTTATTGCCCCGGCGATGGTAGCTGCTATAGTCCCGATGAGTATATCCCTGTGCTGAACATGGGCGAGTTCATGGGCCATAACCCCTGCGAGTTCGTCTTCGGTTAAAAGCTGCATTATGCCCTCTGTTGCCGCAACAGCAGCGTGTTTCGGGCTTCTTCCTGTTGCAAATGCATTTGGCGACATATCAGGGATAATATATACCTTGGGCATAGGCATTCCAGACTTCTGGGAAAGCCTCCTGACGATCCTGTATAAAACAGGCGCATCTGCTTCAGTTGCCTGCTTAGCCCTGTACATCATCAGGACTATTTTATCGCTGAAAAAATATGTGATAAAATTCATGAAAAAGGCCATCATCAGGGCCATTGTCATGCCCTGCTTTCCGCCAATAGCAGCGCCACCCCATACGAAAAGAAGGGTGAGCATTACCATCAACATCACTGTTTTCAAACTGTTCATATTTCTCTCCTTAATAAAACTATGCCGGATTAAAAACCCTTACCCCGATATCATTAATAGCAATATAAATCGGAATAAAGGTCTCGAAGGAATTTCTCGTTTGTTTAATATTTTAATTTATGCTCTTTGATAACGTCAAGAAATAGAAGCAGTATGTATAATTTACTTCCAGGTTCAAGATTAGATTTAGTCCTGTAATTTGATGTTGCGTGATTATGCACATTTTGGGGTCATTTTGCTCAATTATATTTATTTTTAAAGACCTTCAAGTGTCAGGAAAGTTTTCCTAATAACGCATACAACTCTTTTTTCCCTTTAAAATCAAGAAGATTATCTCTTTAATTTATTAAGAAATAAAATTGTTTGTAAACACCTAAACTGGCAGGATTTTTGTATATTTTATATGTATAGCTATCGAATTATCTATATTTTTTGCATAGATAATAGATAGTGACAAGTAAAGCGTCATAAATTTTTTTAACCGTTTACCAAAAAGGCGGTGTAGATGACAAGCTTGAGGGGCCGGGCAAATCTGATCAAGTCAAGGAAAATATTAATCTCCTTCTTCCTTCTCCTTCTTGTACTTTATGTGAAAGAAAACTTTGCCCTGGACAACCCCCATAACATAAACAACACAGTCAATTGCGGAGACTGCCATGTATCCAGTCCGCCTGCGAACTGGTGGACGGACCAGGAAAGCGGCCTCTGTGCCTCATGCCATAACGACATAGCAGCGGTGCTTGAAAAGACCCATTCAAGCGCGGTTATGGGATCAACAAAGTATGGGACGTGGGAAAGACAATGCACAGTCTGCCACAACCCGCATTATCAGAGGCAAAACAGGATATACAAGGCTGCGAGTTATCTATATACGGGTGCATCGACAGGCGTGACAGCAACTACTTTGACAAAGACCGGAGCCGGCTGGACTGTTGACCAGTGGGCAGGCATGGTGCTTTTGCCGAACATGAACTATCAAAGCCTGAATTACAAGATATTATCAAATACTTCGGACACCATAACAATAGATCCAGGCGGCGGTGATACAATAAATCTGACATATATCAAGCAGGGTGATTCCTTTGCAATTGCATATGGGAAACTCCTTAAAGAATATGTAGGAGGCCTTTCAACAAGGTTTTTCAGACAGACAGGGACAAAATCCTTTGCAGACGGGGATGCAACGATAGACGGAATATGCGAGGTATGCCATACGCTGACGACTCATTTCAGGAAAAGCGGAGCAGGATCCGACCAGTTGCATACAAATATAAATTCTTCAATGGGAGGAACAAAATGCACAATGTGTCATACCCATGTGGAAGGATTTAAATACAAAGGCGCGAGCGGCGGCGGGTGCATATCATGTCATATGCTGCCTGTTGGCAGCAGGGTTGCTGTTATAGATCAGTTTAATGGAAATTCCCATCATATTCAGGGGGCTTCGGTAACAGACGCACATTGTTATCAATGCCACTGGGAAGCAAACAGTGATGGTAGTATTAATACGACTTACCACAGCGGATCCGCCGCACCCGGTTCTGCTGTTGATCTTGTTATATATGGAGCTGGTGCAAGACCTGCATCATACACTCCCGGGACAACAGCCGTTCAATATACTGCAAATGGAACGAGGACAGAGCTTCAAAAGATAAACAACCACTGTATCGGCTGCCACAGCGACCAGAACAACGCCGCACAGCCTTTTGGAGACGGGAAGACACCGAAGCAGTACGCATGGGATGGCACAAGTGTCGGCAGCAGATATTCACAGGCAGGGACAACTCCATGGGGTAAATACATCGGCGCCAACATAACACCAAAAAACACGGTCACAAAGGCATACTCTGCCCATGGGAACGCCACAAACAACCAGGGCGGATGGGATCTGAATGAGACATGGACCAACACGAGAAACGGCTCTAAC
>JAKAKQ010000317.1 GCA_021813425.1 Nitrospirota bacterium | reverse complement strand
CGTGCTGACGAGTTCTATTACAGTATGCAATGTAACTCCTGCATCCAATGCCTTTTGAGCGGCCTTCTGTATTGCAGGTCCGTCTGCAAGCGGGTCTGAAAAAGGGACGCCGAGTTCGATAATATCAGCGCCGCAGTCCTCCAGTATCCTGACCATCTCTTTTGTCCTCTGTATATCCGGATAGCCTGCCATTATATAAGGAATAAAGGCCTTGTCTTTTTTACTCAGTATTTTTTTGAATTCTTTGCCTATGCGCGATTTCAAAGCTCTATCCCTTTGATCCTTGCGACATGCTGCACATCCTTGTCCCCTCTGCCCGAGAGATTCACGATTATTATGCTGTCTTTTGAAAGCCTTGGAGCAAGCTTTGCCGCCTCTGCCAGTGCATGCGCAGACTCAAGTGCAGGGATGATCCCCTCTGTCTTCGAAAGGAGTTCGAATGCGCTCAGCGCCTCATCGTCATCGGCAAAGGTATAATCCACCCTGCCGGATTCCTTAAGGAATGAATGTTCAGGACCTACAGATGCATAATCGAGCCCTGCAGAGACTGAATGGGTGCCAAGCACATTGCCGTTGTCATCCTGCAGCAGGTAGCTTTTAGTCCCCTGGAATACACCTGCAGAGCCTCCTGCAAATCTTGCAGCATGCTCTCCTGTATAAATCCCTCTTCCCCCTGCCTCGACCCCGATCATTTTCACGTCATCGTCAAGGAAATTATAAAACAGCCCCATCGCGTTGCTCCCTCCGCCGACACATGCAATGAGGTAATCCGGCAGCCTTCCTTCCGCTTCGGTTATCTGTTTTTTTGCCTCTTTGCCGATAACAGACTGGAAGTCCCTTACCATCACAGGGAAAGGATGGGGACCGAAAACCGTCCCCAGGACATAATGTGTTGTCCTGACGTTTGTTGTCCAATCGCGCAGGGACTCGTTGATAGCGTCCTTTAAGGTCTTTGAACCTGCGGATACCTCGATCACGTTTGCGCCGAGCAGTTTCATCCTGAAGACATTCAGGGACTGCCGCACAATGTCTTCTGACCCCATGTATATTTCACACTCAAGGCCGGTAAGGGCGGCGCCGGTTGCAGTTGCGACTCCGTGCTGACCTGCGCCTGTTTCTGCAATCAACCTTTTTTTACCCATTTTTTTTGCGAGAAGGGACTGCCCGAGGGCATTGTTTATTTTATGCGCGCCTGTATGGGCGAGGTCCTCACGCTTCAGATATATCTTTGCCCCGCCTAATTCTTCCGTTAACCTCTTTGCAAAATAAAGCGGAGTCGGTCTTCCTATGTATGTCCTCTGCAGATGAAGAAACTCCTTCTGAAAGCCGCTGTCTTTTTTTAATGAGTAATACACCTTTTCGAGTTCATCGAGCGCGGGCATAAGGGTTTCAGGGACAAAACGTCCTCCATACCCGCCGAAATAGCCTTTTTTATCCGGTAATTTCTTAATAAGATCCTCCTGTCCGATTAAGAAACTATTATATCCCATATCCTTTAAATATTACATACCTATTCCGAAAATATTCACTGGCTTCCAAATGTTGTATCCTTTCAGTTACGGGTTTCAATAGTAACTCCCCCTTGCCCCCTCTTAACCTAAGAGGGGGAATATTTCTAAATTATTCCTCCCCTTAAGATAAGGGGAGGTGAGGAGGGGTTATGATTTTTTACCTGTAACTGAATGGTTACCAGATGTTTCATTTTTCACTTGACATCGGAAAACCAAATATGTATTTTATGCGTTGGAGGGTAATGAGAATGAGAGCGCTTATTCTTATCTTGTTATTTTTTTTAATGTTTTCTTCTAATGCCTTTGCGGACAACGGGGCATCTACAGTAAGTTCGGCAGACAGAGGATCAGAGACATCGCTCAAGAAAGCCCTTTCAATAAACCCCGAAGACCCGCAAACAAATCTTGAACTCGGCATCCTTTATTACAACAGGGGCATCTATGATGAGGCCAGGGATTTTTTCGAGACGGTAAAGACTATCGCTCCCGGTACAAAATTATCAGAACAGGCCGAGGAATATATAAGGGAGATCGAGAAGAAGGAAAAAGCCGGAATAAAGGGAAAGAGATGGGGATTGAATCTTACAGGCGGATTTCAGTATGACAGCAATGTTGTATTAGAGCCTTCAGACGGAACATTGCCGGAGGGCATATCAAGAAAATCCGACTGGAGGGGCATCATATATTTCGAGGGTAAATATACTCCGATTCTCACAGAGAAATTAACCCTTGGCCCGACATATTCCTTTTACCAGAGCCTTCACACAAAACTCCATGATTTCAACGTGCAGCAACATCAACCCGGCCTATCATTGAATTACATAATAAACAAAGACTTTTCTCTAAGGGCCAATTATGCATATGAATACACAACCGTCGGAGGTGAAGGATATCTTTCCTCACATACCTTATCGCCAATAATCACCATTGCAGAAGGGAAAGGGTTTTTTGTTTCTGTCCGGTACAGATATCAGAGAAAGGATTTCAGAGACTCTGATCTGTTTATGTCGAATTCCGAACGTAACGGGTCGAATAACCTCATAGGCATAACCCAGTATATTCCGTTAGGAAGTGTTGCCTCGTTGAAACTCGGCTATGCCCATGACGTTGACTCCGCTGACAGGAAATACTGGTCATACAGGGGTGATGAAGCTGATATTGACCTTAATTTTGACCTTGGAAAAAAATGGGCGCTTGATCTTTCAGGGCAGTATTACCGGAAAGATTACAGGGAAGATTATCCCGGCACAACCACAAGAAGAGATGACAAAACCACAACATACTCCATAAACCTGACAAAGACCTTCGACTCGAAATATGACATAACAGCCGGGTGGCTTCATATAAGAAACGAATCCAATATAAACGTATTCGAATACAAAAGGGACATCCTGACGTTTATAATGAGGGTAGGGCTATGATGAAAAGGATGGGAGTTATATCAATAAAATTCTTAAAAATGGATTTATATGGATTAAAAAATCTCCCCTTCCCCTCTTTGCCAAAGAGGGGAATTATCCCTCCCTTTGGCAAAGGGAGGTTAGGAGGGATTTTACAAAACAATGGTGTTATTATTTTGAGACTGTTAATAATGCTCCTGTTCTTGATGCCTGTAGTTGCAGGCGCTGAGGAAAGCGGCCTTGTGGTTGCTGTGAAAGGCAGGACCTTGATACTTAGAGATGCAAAGACAATAAATGCTGCGATAAAAGACAGGGTTTTGCTCAGGGACATAGTTGAGACCAGAGAATCGTCAAAGGCAAAGATGTTGTTCAGCGATGAAAGCATCCTGACCCTCTCTGAAAATTCAAGGGTCAGCATAAAGGAATACCTCTACTCAGAGGACAGGAAGAGCGGGAGAGCGGTCTTCAACCTCATAGACGGCAAGCTCAAGTCTCTTGTCGGGAAAACCGAATTTGAAGTGCA
>JAKAKQ010000271.1 GCA_021813425.1 Nitrospirota bacterium | reverse complement strand
TTCCGATCTGTTCTTTCAATAAAACAACATCAGATATCATAAGCCTTCCTCCGGGCTTTAATACTCTGTATGCTTCCTTAAAGACCTCTGATTTATCAGGCGAGAGGTTGATGACGCAGTTCGAGATGACAACATCAACTGAACTATTCTCAACAGGCAGGTTTTCGATCTCGTCGAGCCTGAACTCAACATTCCCGTATCTGCTTTTTCTTGCATTTTCCCTTGCCTTTTCTACCATTTCAGGCGTCATATCAACACCAATGACTTTCCCTTTCTTGCCCACCCTGTCAGCAGCAAGGAAGCAATCAATTCCAGCGCCTGAGCCAAGGTCTAAAACAGTCTCTCCTTTTTTTAATGAGGCAAGCGCAACAGGATTTCCGCAGCCAAGGCCGAGGTTTGCTCCCTCAGGCAAAGAGCCGAGTTCTTCAGCTGCATAGCCTATTCCCCTGCTTATATTTAATGCGACATTAGTGCTTCCGTCGCATGTTTGAGAAGGAGCACAGCATGAACTTCCCTGCTTTGCAATCTTTGCGTATCCTTTTTTCACAATTTTTTTAATCTCTGTCTGTTCCATAATATCGCCTCCTGCTTATTTCTTTTGAAGAACACCCATCATGGGTCCGAGCATATCCTTTACCATTCCAGCAAAATCTTCAGCCTTAATCAGAGTAAGGCAGCACATCTTTCCGTCTTTTTCCCAGCTTACCAATGCAAGCTTGTCTCCGGGCTTGATGTTAGCCTTATCCCTGATTTCCTTAGGCAGAACCATCTGCCCGCGCTCGTCAATACTTATAAGTGACTCTACCTTGCAGCATCCCATGCCAGATGTTTCAGTCCCGCAGCATGAAATGCCTTTGCTTTTCTTAACCATAGCCTCCCTCCGATATATCTGATGTATCAGTTTTTTCTGATTAATCAGATTTTAATGAATTTGAATAAGCCTGTCAAGTCTTTTTTAATAATTTCTTATAGGGGATTGATTATAAAGAGTTTTTCGTGAGGTCTACGGCAAAGACATCAGGTCTGTTAATGGTGAGATAGCAAGTTGATATCATTCTGAAAAAATAGATTGGGAAAATTTTTAAAAACATTTACCGCTTTTGATCAATTCAATTACTCTTGTAGTAACCCAAAAGAGTTGTTATTATTATGCCATGAATACAACAGAAATTCTTGGAAAAATAAAGAGGACAGAATCTCCTTTAAAGAGGCAGCTTTTGATGGTTGCATTGATTACGAACCTTCTTGAGCAGAAGGGCAAAGGTGCGCCGATTGTCATTGGCGGGTGCGCACTGTCATATTACACAAGAGAAGTTTATTTTACAGCAGATATTGATCTGGCCTATGCTGACAGAGAAGCCTTAGATGCTGTTTTGAAGGAAATCGGATTTAAGAAACAGGGTCGGTATTGGACCAATGAAGAACTGAAGATTGCAATAGAAGTGCCGGCATCAGTTCTGGCTGGGGAAGATTCTCCTGTTGAGAATGTTGAGATTGAAGATAATCTCTATTGCAGAATCATAGGAATCGAAGATTTGATAATAGACCGTTTGAATGCATGTAAGTACTGGAAATCAGAAATAGACGGTGAGATGGTAGAACTTCTTCTTAAAAGATATGCAAAAGAATTAGACTGGGGCTATCTTGAAAAAAAGGCAGCTATGCCTGAAAATAACACAAAGGCAGAGCTTTTAGAATTAAAGAAAAAGGCTGAACAATGAAGATAAGAACAAAGAAATATGAGGATATATCGCCAGTGGAGTTTCTTGTCTTAAGGGAAAAGCTCGGCCTCAAGCGGTACAGAAAGACGGCTAAAAGAGACCCGGAAGAAAGAAAAATTCTCCTTGACCTTGGGTTAAAAAAAATAGAAGAGAAGGAGAAAGACGATTTTATTTTAGTAGGATATAAGAGGAGGCGGATGAAAATAGAAAGGCAGTGAGCGTCTCCTATTTTGCAAGTTCCAGAGATTTTCTGCTTCTTTGAATGCTCCTTGTGCTGAATCCTGCTTTTTCAGCTTCAGCCAGAAACGAATTCCATGTTCCTTTATCACCTGATGCCAATGCTGAATTTAAGGCATTAAGCCACGCTGGAGGATTGCCAATATTTTCCGTCAATGAATCACCAAAGAGCAGGCCGATATCCTGGTATTGATTGTCCTGTGGCACTGCGTACTGTACTTCATAAATGCGTCCAGGAGTTTCATGGAAAAATAGAGGCGACGAATACCGTACCTTGTTGTCCCCTTTTAATTTAGCTGTCATGCCATGATACCTGCCAACGCCTCTGTATACCGCTTCCAGCCCGGTTGTACCTATCGTTTTGAGTATCAAGGCAACAGCTATACGGGACTCTCTGATCCATTCCTCTTTTTTGCATGTCAGGTCATCTGGTGTCTTCTCATTCCCGAGGAGATATAGGTCTGAAGCAAAAACCGGTCCGCCGAATATCACATTGGTTGCCTCGATGCCTTCGGGTGTCTCTTCCCCTTTAGACTTATCCATGTTCCAGAATGCAAACATATCTTTTATGGGTTCATTTTTTGAAACAAAAAAATTGATATACATTTTTTGAGATGGGCTTATAAGCATAATCGAATATTCTTCCATCCCAAACTCTATCTCTCTTCCAATATAGATGTGCTCGTAGGAAACTGCAGGGATAGGGATGTCTATACCTTTCATTTTCAGCACCCATATCTGTCCTGAGATTTTTGGCCGGGGTTTCTCTGAAAAAGTGACATAGAGCTGAGATGCGGTGAGATATTGTTTTTTTAGGGCATTGCAGGCATCAGGCCATTCTTCTGCCTTCTTTGAAAGCAGGGTCTCTGAAGATGCCTGCTGGCAGAATAATATGACAAGGCAGAAAAGGCTTATGAATATTTTAGTATACGATTTCATTGCCGCTTTACCACAACCTTCAAAAACTTCCTCTTCCCAGCCTTGAAAAGATAACTCCCCTTTTTGAGTTTTGCATCAGGGTCGTCGATCTTTTTGTCGTCGATCTTAAGCCCGCCTTGTTTGATAAGCCTCATTGCCTCTCCAGTGCTCGAAACGAGACCTGAAAGCTTCATTATCTTTGGAATCCACATCTCATCCTCTTCCCATTTAAGCTCAAATAGAGATATTTCATCGGGAAGCCCTTTATCCTTTCCAAAGATATGCTCAAATTCTTCCTTCGCCTTCAGAGCAGCATCTTTGCCCCAGTATCTTTCGACAATCTCGAGTGCAAGATTCTCTTTTGCAGTCTTTGGATGAATCTCGCCGCTCTCTGTTCCCTTCTTAAGCCCTCTGAGTTCTTCTATGGATATATGGCTAAGGAGTTCGTAATACCTAAGCATAAGGGTATCGCTTATAGACATGATCTTGCCAAACATCTCCTTTGGTGGTTCTGTAATGCCAATGTAATTTCCAAGACTCTTTGACATTTTGTTCACTCCGTCCAATCCTTCAAGCAGGG
>JAKAKQ010000252.1 GCA_021813425.1 Nitrospirota bacterium | reverse complement strand
CGCTGGCTTCCACGCCTTGTTTTATTATTTTTATGGCGTGTTCAAAACCGATGGAAATTGCAAGTGAAGTTATAACTGACGACAGGATCGAAAACTTCGAACAGGGACTTTCCGGATGGGATCTTTTCAAGCATCACACAGTAGATATCAATTATTCTCTTGACTCGAAGATAGTAAAAGCTGGAAAGTGGTCCATGAAAATTGATTTTACATTTCATGACCCTAATAATATGTTTGTTGCCTTTCTGGTAAAAGACCTTGGCAAAAGCCAGGATTGGTCGCAATTTGATTCTATCGGCTTATGGACTTATATCCCGGAAAAGGCCGGAGATTTAAGGGACCTGTCAGTTATGCTATACGAGAATGACGGGAGCGCGTACATCGCACAGGATGTGAGAAATTTAAGGGATACGGGCTGGGAGTATGCGAGTGTGCCATTTTCAAAATTTATTTACACAAGCGGAGGCATATTCAAAAACAAGGAGTCAAAACCTGACCGGCACAAGATCAAAAAGATATCTGTAGGCATATATCAGCCAGTTGCTTTTGAGGATAAGAAATTCACTGTATATGTTGATGATTTCAGGCTTTTGAAAAAGGAAGTTAGGGATGGTGAAGAAAGGTCCGGCAGAGACAATAACAGAAAGACAAGACCAGGGCAAACATCCGCTGCTGTTGACGGCTTTGATTCAGACCTTGGAGGCTGGAGCAAGAATATCGCCCCGACTATCACTCTGGATTATTCCATAGACGATTCAGTCATAAAACAGAACATGAAATCATTAAAAATGCATTACCGTTTTAAGAAAAAAGAACCTTTCTGGGGATTTCTCGACAAAGATTTAGGCTCAACGAGAAACTGGAAGAGTTTTGATGCAATTTCTTTCTGGTCGTATGTCCCAAAAGCAGCGGACGATCTTGTATCATTATCAGCCATGATATATGAAGAAGACGGTGGTTCATATATAGCCCAGCACGTTCGCAGTCTTAAAACAATGGGCTGGGAGGAAGTTATCGTTCCATTTTCAAAATTCTATCCCGCAGGGGAGCAGTCAAAGGCAAAAAATGACACGATAAACCCAGAACGGATCAGAAAAGTCAGCGTTGGAATCTGGCAACCCGATAATTTTTCTGACAAAGATTTCGTTCTCTATGTAAATAACATAAAGGCTATTAAAGCTCCTGAGCCTTCTTCAGGCAGGTCTGCCGGACCTGTTGTCAGGACATCCGAGCTGCAAAAATATGAACCGCCTGACGGGCAAGTATATCACGGGGTCGCCGCGTTTGCTGCTCCTATGGGCGGATGGGGGGCAAACAGGAGTGACTGGGAAAAACAGATTGACGTCAAACAGATCTCCGAATATGAGGATGCAAGCGGAAGGCCTGTTGCTCTTGTAACGTTCTTCTGGTTCCTGGACTGGGATTTCCCTGAAAAAATATGTCAAAGCATAAATGCACTCGGCAAGATACCTCATCTTACTGTAATCAGCGGAGGCGTAAAAACGTCGGATATTGTCAAAGGAAAGTGGGACAGGAAAATATCGGAGTGGGCCAGGGCTGCAAAGGATTATGGCAAGCCTGTTTTTTTCAGGTTCTTCCATGAAATGAACGGCAACTGGAACATTTACAGTCAGGCAAAGAACCCGGAAGAGACCCAGGAGAGCTATGTTCATGCCTGGCGCCGGGTTGCAAACACTTTCCGAAAAACCGGAGCGAATAACATAATCTGGGTTTGGGCGCCAACGGCAGTTGATGTCGGAAAATTTCACTGGTCAGGATATTATCCTGGTGACGAGTATGTCGACTGGGTAGGGGTATCGGTATATTCTTTTCTTGGCAGTGGCGATCCGGAGCCACAGATTATGGATATATATAATGATTACGCTGCCCGCAAGCCGATAATTATCGCTGAAAGCGGTGCAGGGGATGCCGACAACAACCCCAAACGATACAGCCCAGGCCAGAGATATTTTGACAATCCGGAAAAATGGATTGACAGATATTTTGATACATTGGAAAAAAAGGCGCCCAGAGTAAAAGCATTCGTCTGGTTTAACATCGACAGGGAAAGGGTTTGGAGGATTCAGGAATCGCCTGCAAAGATTAAAGTCTTTAATAAACGTTTAAGCAACAAAAGATATGGCGCGGGCTTTAAAGAATAGAATATTGGAGGTAAAATGAAAGTTGTTCTAATTAATACCCCTGTTGAACAGGGCAGATACAAATCCAAACAAACAAGCATACCCCCCATTGGTTTGGGCTATCTTGCTTCTTATCTTGAGAGCAACGGGATACAGTGCAATATTATCGATGGAAAACTGGAAGGGATTTCCCCGAAAAAAATCTGCGAACAGGTATTGATGCAAAAACCTGATATAGTTGGACTCTCTGCAATGACACCGGATATTATAGCGGCGAGCAAGATTGCTGATATGATTAAAAGGATACTTCCTGAAACCGATATAGTGCTGGGCGGTGCGCATTCAATAGCAATCCCTAAGGAAACACTGGAAGAATACCCTTCAATAGACTTTGTCGTTACAGGTGAAGGGGAAGAAACATTTGTCGAACTAATCGATCACCTTTCGGGAGATAAGGCATTTCACGAAATCAAAGGACTGGGGTTCAGAAATGGCGATGAGATCATAATCAATCCGCACAGAGACTATATTCGGGATCTTGACAGACTCCCATTCCCTGCCTGGGATAAATTCAACAATAAATCAGGCACTTATTTTCTTCTTTCTGCAAGAGGCTGCCCATATCGTTGTTTCTTCTGCATGCGTGCATTAGGAAGGATTGTGAGACCACGTTCACCTGAAAACGTGGTCGATGAAATAGGATGGCTCGTGAAAAAGTTTAATGCCAGGAAAATAATATTTCAGGATGAAACATTTACCGTTAATAAAAAAAGGGTGCTGCAGATGACGGAACTCATTATGCAAAAAGATCTCCACAAGAAAATAAAATGGATCGCTCAAACACGCGTTGACAGGGGGGATGCTGAAGTTTTTGCAATGATGAAAAAGGCCGGATGCGAAGAAGTGGAATTCGGCGTTGAGAGCGGAAACCAGGATATTCTGAACAGGGTCTGTAAAGATATCAAATTATCCCAGGTGGAAGAAACGATAGGGTTGGCAAAAAAAGCGGGATTCCGGATCGGGTGCACCTTTATCCTGGGGCACCCTTACGAGACCGAGGAAACGATTAAGGAAACAATCAATTTTGCCGTAAAATTAAACCCGGATCTCCTGTCATTTGGCATTATGTCACCTTATCCGGGGACAAAGATCTGGGATATGGCCCAAAAAGGGGAAGGCAACTACAGGATTTTGTCGAATAACTGGGAGGAGTTTGTCAGATTCGGTGGCGGCTGCCTTGAATTGACAAATCTTCCGCGACGCAGACTAGAACTGCTGCAGATAAAAGCATATCTTCATTTTTACCTGAGGACTTTTAAAATCATCGGTTTTTTGCAATAT
>JAKAKQ010000182.1 GCA_021813425.1 Nitrospirota bacterium | reverse complement strand
ACGACCGATTCATGGGGCAGAAGGAAACTTACCTATGAGATCAAAAAACAGAACAAGGGTTTCTACACCCTTCTGATTTACAAGACACCTTCTACAACTATCAAGAAACTCGAGGAGTTTTACAAGGTTTTTGATCCTGTTATCAAATACATAATAATCAAGCTGGGGCAAAAACAGATCAAGCATCTGGAGAGCAGTCAAACTGCCGGTGCTGAACAGACAAAAAGCGAGGGTTAAATGTTTAACAAGGTAATTCTTATCGGAAATCTGACAAAGGATCCCGAACTGAGATATACACCTCAGGGCACACCTGTTTCAACATTCAGACTTGCCGTAAACTACAGGTATAAACATGGCGATGACATGAAACAGGAGACAACATTTATAGATATAGTGGTATTCGGAAGGCAGGCCGAATCATGCAGCCAGTATCTTAATAAGGGCAGTTCAGCCCTTGTTGAAGGCAGGCTTCAGGAAAGACGATGGGAAGCAGAAGGACAGCAGAAGAGTAAATTCGAGGTTGTCGCTCAGTCAGTCAAGTTCCTTTCTCAGAAGAAGGGGGCTGCACAGGATACTGCCGGAGAAGGCGAGGTTGCGCCTCCGGAAGAAACAACAGACTTAGAACCATTTTAAAATAATAAACTGTTTATAAAGGAACGGAGGAACAATGGCATTTCAACAGAAAAGATTTCAAAGGAGAAAATTCTGCAAATTCTGCTCTGAAAAATCGGAATTCATAGACTATAAGGACATAAGAATACTCAGGAGCTATCTGACTGAAAGGGGCAAGATACTTTCGAGAAGGATGACCGGCACATGCGCCAAACACCAGAGGGATCTGAACGAGGCTGTCATGAGGGCAAGGAGTATAGCATTACTTTCATTTGTAGAGAAATAATATGAGAATCCCCAAATCATGGGTTCCTATTCTTGCAAAAAGGATGGCAGATAACATTACTGCTAAAAAGCTTGTAAGACTTACGGTGACCATGGACAAGTTCATCGCCAACGTCGAGGAAATAATCACGGAAGAACTTACGGTCGAAGACAGGTTGAACGAGGAAGTAAGGGGACTTCTTAAAAAGCATGAGTCTGATATTGAACGGGGCAGGATGGATTACAGAAAGCTGTTCGAGCTGACAAAACAGAAACTCGTTAAAGAGAGAAACCTTGTGTTATGATGCTGTCTGAGGATAAAATTTCACATATCAGTCATGTGCTCCTTAAGAACCTCATCGAAAGAGATCTGGTGGAACTGGTTGAAGAGGAAGGCACTATCAGGCGCGAGATAAAACGCACGATTATTAACGAACTTAAAGTGGGCGAGGAAATAGATCAAATTGTCAGGAGAAAACTCCAATCATTTTCAAAAAAACTGATAGAAGGAAGCCCTGAATGGGAGGTACTCTACAGGAAATTCTTCAGGGAAGAGGAGATAAAAAGGGGAAGGGCTTCTGGATAAAAAGGGGCATACCGCTCCTTTTTATTGTTTCCACATGGCTTGGCTTGCTGGCGGATTTCCCTTCAAGGAATCCGGTATTGTGGTTTCCTATTGCATCGGCAACCGGAATAATATATTCGATATTACATTTCGCTGTAAAAAGAAAAGAATTTTCTGTTGAGTTCCTTTTTTCCTTTGCATTGATCTATGCCGGTATGATCCACGTACAGCAGTTGCCGTGGATGAAACTTGCCTATTTTCCTCTTGTTATCTCGGCAACAGTTTTTTATGGTCTGAACACTATAATACCACTGTCACTTCTTATTCCTTTTCTTCAGTTGAGGACCTTTATTTTGAGGGAAAACACTGTTGAAGAGATCGCCTTTTCGGTTTTTCTGATAACAACTGCCGTTATTTCGTCGTTTGTACTGAACCGGCTGAGAAAAGACAGGGCAAAGGCAGTAGCGTCACTGAATGCAATTAAGAACAATGCGATGGACATAGCCCGTGAGACAAGCATGGAATCACTCAGCGGTGATCGTGCAATGTCCCATTATTTTGCCTCGATGCTGAAGACCGATGAGGAGATCAGGGAACTGCTCCTTGCAATTAAACAGGCGGTGTTTGCCGATTCCGCGAATCTTTTCATGCCGCAGGGCAACGGTTTTATCCTGAGATGCTCGACAGCGGAGAAGGGCGAGATAATCATAACGGGCAAGGGTGTGATCGCCGCGTGTCTGAAAGAGAAAAAACCTTTTCTGACAGGAGAGATAAACGAAAAACATATTGAAATCGGTTATATAAAGAACAGGAAAATATCATCAATAATTGCTGTTCCTGTCTTAGAGGGCTCCACCTCCATCGGGGTTCTGGTTGTTGACAGTTCGAGATATCAGGCCTTTAGAGAACCCGATAAAAATACTGTTCAGTTGCTTGCAGGTCATTTATCCAGGATACTGGAAAGGGAGAGGATCTATCCGAGGATAAAGCGTGATTACAACGGTTTAAGATTACTCAACGAAGAAAGCGCCAAACTCGTTTCATCGCTCAATATCGATGTGATCGTGGAAAAACTCTGCGAAGGGGCAAAGAAGATCGGTTCTTCACGGGTATTCTTTTTTATTGCAAAAGGGAAAGAATATGAATTGATCCATCATTCCGGAGGGTCTGCCGAAAGCGAAAAACGGTTCGATCCCAAAGGCACTTTTATTAATATGGCTGTCGAAAACAGACAGACTATCTATATGTCTGATGTAAAAGATTACCCTGTACCGATCATGCCTTTTAAGACGGAGGATGTTCATTCAGCGATTGCCATACCTATAATTTATGAAAATGAAATACTGGGGCTGTTTTTAATGCTGTCAGGAAAGACGGATTTTCTCGATTCGTTTCAAAGGGAGTTGTTAGTTGTAATGTGCAACCAGGCGTCCATGTCTATAGCAAATGCAAAATTACATGCCGAGATCGAGAAACTTGCAATGACTGACGGACTTACAGGGCTTTTTAACCACAGGATTTTTCAGGAGAAGATGTCTGGGGAACTCAAACGGTTAAACAGGTTTTCTGAACCAATCTCCCTGATCCTTGCAGACATAGATTATTTTAAGAAGATAAATGATACTTACGGACATCCTGTTGGAGATATCGTGCTTAAGGATGTTTCAAAAATTATAAAGGCAACGATAAGGGATATCGATATCCCCGCAAGATACGGCGGAGAGGAATTCGCTGCTGTATTACCCGGGACTGACGGCAAAGGCGCTAAAAATATTGCAGAAAGATTAAGAAAAGCTGTAATGAATACATCCTTCTCAGCAGACAGCAGACCGTTTAAGGTTACAATCAGCATCGGTATAGCAACCTCGCCACATGATGCAAAGACAAAGGAGGAGCTCATAGAGAAGGCAGATCAGGCTTTATACCATGCAAAACACAATGGAAGGAACCAGAGTATATTATGGAGCGATATAAAATAGTCCCATGGAAATTTTCAGTATACAAGTAACAGAAGAAGAATTAAAAAGAGAGCGCGCAAAGGCCAGGGAAATCAGAAAATCACAATGGTGGAAAAGGAGACGCTCTGTAGGAGTGTGTTATTTCTGCGGTAGAAAAATTCCAGAAAAGGAACTCACCATGGATCATATAGTCCCTTTAATAAGAGGCGGGAAATCGACAAAGGGGAATATTGTCCCGGCCTGTAAGGAATGCAACAACAAAAAGAAGCATATGCTGCCTATAGAATGGGAGGAATACATGGAAAAATTAAGAAAAGAAGATTGATTAAACCGGTGACATAGGATTAAGCAGGTGTTTGCGGGTCCGGCTAATTTTTAAGTGTGTCACCATTTGGCAGAAGATTAGAGGGTGGTTCATTACCATTTTCAATTATTTTGTATCTGGCACATCTGTTATAATTATTTGAGTTCAGGCAGTATTCGTTTAAGAACGGCTGAAGCTGTATTATCCTCACAGAGGTTGTAAGGTAATCATACATAGGGCAACCTTCCATATTTTTACATTTGAAATCCATTCTGTGTTCTCTTTAACTATTTAGCTAATATAATAACTAAAATTTGATATTATGCAAGATAAGTTATAAATCTATTAGATTAAATAATACTTGAGGGTTTTACTGTCCCCATGTTCTTGTGGCATTGCCTGTATGGCAACTTACATTTGTACATGTACCTCCTGCAGGAGCAAATGTATATGTAAATAATTCTCCGCTGCCGGGATCAACATTGTATGCATTATTGACATGAACCACTGTGTCTGAAATGGTAGCCCCGTCATTTGTAGCAGTGAAATGGCACTTATTACATGTATATCCTGAATGTGCAGGTGTTAAATGGCTGTTTGCCTTGGGAGTTCCATTCGTATAATCCGGAGGATTTCCGTGGCATGCATTACATGCCAGAGTTCCGGAACCCCAATTCGAAGAATTATTGTTCGGTATTATACTCGTTGAAACCGAAGTGCCGTTACTGTGGCAGTATGTATTTGCGCAATTTGAGTATCCGTCGCCTGGAGCAGGTGTCCCGCTATAAATCGGACTGCCAAAAGTAGTATCGAAAGATATATTAACATTATAGTTCGAATGCTTTGCGAGTACATCTTCCATAAGATTGCCTTTGGTATTGTGGCAGTTTACACAGTTTAATCCGCTTGTATTAGAAGTATAGATTTTGTGGCATATCGAACACTTAATCGTCCCTGTGATGTTAAAGTCGTAAGCAAGGTGCGCTGTATGACTGCCTGTATCAATAACCGGCCCTGAATCACCATGCACGCCGGTCTTATGACATGTGCCGCATAATGCTGAATCAGGATCTCCCCATACAGGCGTTGAAAAGGCAGTCGGACCTCCCATGCCGCCGTCCGGCTGAACATTCGAATGGCAGTATATGTTATTACAGGTTCCGTAAGCGCGGGGTGTAGTTCCATCTGAAGGGACAGATGTCCCGGATGCAATGCTGTACGTTGAAGATGCAGATACACGGGAATCTGTTGTATCAAATGCCCAGTCAATATATCTGCTGGCATGTTTAGCTTTGTCGGCAATTATATAATTTGATGGACCTGTCCCGCTTAATATGCCTTGATGACATAAAGTACAGGAGAAATTATAACCTCCTGCATGAAGTGCGTGAGTGCCGCTATTGGGAACAGATGTATTGGAACCCCCATGACATGAACCGCATGCAGCTGTAGCTGAATTGCCCCATGTTGGAGTTGCATTAAGTCCGCTGCCGGAATAATTTCCGTGACAATACAGATTAGAACAGCTTCCATAAGCATCATTGGGCGCAGATGTGCCTGAATAACTGCCTCCATACATAGGGGAAAAATTAACATCTATTATGTAATTTGCATGCCTGTCCCTCGGAGTAAAATACCCTGAGAAGCTGTGACAGGCCATGCAGGGATCATCGTCATTACTGTAATTATGGCATGGGAAACATTCCTCATTATCATAATTATAAAAGTGTTTATTATGACTGCCTGTTGCAAGTGAAGGACTGGAATCATGACAATCCGTGCATCCGAGTGTGCTATTATCCCCCCATGCAGGGGTAGTCCTATAAGTCGGACTCCCTCCCGGAGGAGAACTCTGTACTGTGCTGTGACAGTAAAGATTGGTGCATGTGCCATATGCATCAAGCGCCTGCTCGGTCCCACCATAATTTCCGCCTGATACCTTCGGGTCTGCTGAAAAAATTATTTCTGATTTATTATTTGCATGCAGCGACTTGTCAGATGACGGGTCTTTATGGCATAGACTGCAACTGTATTGATATCCGTCATCATATGCCTGTGCATGCTTAGAATGGCTCCCTCTTGACGGTGGGCTCGATGCTGCTGCTCCATGGCAGTCCCCGCAAACTATAGTCCCATTCCACATTGGACCGGTATTATTCCCACCACCCCATACGGTTCCGTCAGGCAATCTGCCATGACAATATATATTAATGCACTGGAATTGAGTAGCACCTACAGTTGTATTGTTTGTAAATTCATAGCTGTAAGGGGCTGATAATGACTGGCCTTTATATGTTGTCCCGACTCCTGTATATGCTCCTCCAAACAGATAAAAGCCTATTTGTATCTTGTTGTTTCCTGAGATATCTGTTACAGGCATGCCCTGATAATGGCACGTCTCACATGTATAACTGTAGTTGCTCCCTCCTGTTGCATGTTTAATATGAGCGGTTCCTTCAGCAGAACCTGTTGGTGAAGGATTCCATACAAGACCATCCGGCAGTGAAGCAGTATCTGTTGCAGGAGGATTTCCATGACAGCTCGCACATGATGCCTTGAACCCCTCTGCGTGTTCATGACAGACCACACAGTTTTGAGCTTCAAAGTGACTGTCTGAATGAGATGTATTCCTGTATCTCGATATCCCTGTCCCTGGCCTTTGTGTCTTTGTATGGCATACTTCGCATATACCGTCATAAGTCGCATCCCCGTCTGCAAAGGATTTAACACCTGATGTCCTGAAGAACTTTGTCGTCCTGCCTCCAACATATTCCTTAAGAATTCTCCCGTATACTATCGCAAAGGTGGCTCCAGGTTTTATATATGTCAGGTTGATTGAATCCCCTCCGCCTGTGTCTATCGTTATTGTGTCAGATGTATTTGAGGCTATCCTGTAGTTAAATGACGGATACCTTACATCTGGCAGAAGTACTATCCCTGCCCATTCCCCTGATCCGGTTGCATCCCAGTTTGCCCCTGTCTTTGTCAGGGTTGATGTTGTTACCCCGGTTGACTGGCCTGTTGCCAGATAGCTTTCTGCCTTATATATCCTGTTCTGTCTCTGATAATGCGGATTGTGGCAGTCTGTGCATTTCTTATACCATGTTCCATACTTTGCTGATGTGTTTGCGCTTGAATGAGTCTTTACAAATACAGCGGTTGTATCGTTGTGGCAGGAAGAACAGATACCATTCGTACTGCCCTGGTCTGTCCACCAGCCTGCAGGAGGGCTGGATACATGGCAGTCTGCGCAGTTGATTGTGTTGTTTACATTGTGGGGGTTGTCGAGGGCTTCGGACATCTTGGCATTCAAAGGGAATATAATGAATATTAAAAGAAGGTTAATAAATGAAATTGATCCAGACTTCGAAGACGTTTTAATCATGCTGGTGTATTACCTCAAGATTAAATTAGCAAGTCTTTTGTCTTAAGAATTATAAAGTATCATGTCCCATTTTTACAACACCATAGACCGTACATCTTTTATCCTGATAAGCAGTCATATCATTCCGAAAGCCTTCGAAAGCTGGATGCTGCCCCATAGAGGCGTTTAAATTGATATCAGGGGCTTGCCCGTAGGACTCCTTAGTGAACTACAAAACGCATCGGATGTCGGGTTTATCAGGGTTTCCATAGTGATAAAATCCGTGTGCCGGGCACCCGCCTGTGCATGCGGATTTATTGGGGCAGCTTTCGATGTCGCATCTGTTAGCCTTATGATACCTGAACAGATCGAGTTTCGGATTCATCCATATATCATTGAAGTCATCTTTGAATATATTCCCGAGTATGAATTCCTTAAAGGGTTGAAAAAGGTTACACGGCAACACGGATCCGTCAGGCATTATGGAGAGCTTGCGGACGCCGCCTGCACATCTGATGTCTGACGGCAAAGATTCTTTACGAAAACAGGAGGCATTAACATGATGGATATCGATAACAGGATTTGCTGTCTTTATGCTTTTATAAAATTCAAGAAATTCAACGTAGCTCAAAGACTCTTTCATCGCCGATAAATCTTTTGACAAAAGGTCCATATGAATGAGGTAATAACGTCTGACCCCGATATCGATTAAAAGATTTATAATCTTCTGAATGTCTCTTGTCGAACTTTTCACGACTACTGTTTTGACAATCGGATTAAGGTTTAGGCAAACAAGTCCTTTTATGCATTCAACAGCCTTATTGAAATTGGATGAATTCGTCAGTCTGTTATGGTTATTCTCATTACTCCCTTCCAGTGAAACCCCGATATTAAACTTCTGATGATCGATGTCCTTGAATCTTTGAATCATGTTCGTGATGCTTCCGTTTGTGCTTATGTTAACCATAAAGTTTCTGTTAAGTGCGGTATCGATAAAATCAGGCATCCATTGCAGAAGGAAAGGTTCACCGCCCATTATATCTATCTCCCTAATGCCGGCACTGCTTAGCATATCAAGCAGTTTAATGGCATTCGGATATGACATATCCGAAATTATTTTGCCTTCTTTGTTAAAACAGAACGAGCAGTCCTGGTTGCACCTCGTTGTCGGATAAAGCTGAATATATTCGGGAAGAGGGAAGGACATTGCGGTTACATGCTGACCAGTTCTTTCCCTGCTTCAAAGGCATCTTTAAGCGCAGTGGGGTGTTTTAAAATAGCGCCTTTTGCATCAACTCCCAAAAAACTGAGGACTTTATGTTCAGAGACATTTACAGTCCTGAAGAATGCCTTTGCTGTTGCATCTCCGCATTTTACTCCAACCTCTTTTTTCATCCCTCCCACAAGAAGCAGAAGCCCTTTTCGCCCGTATTTCCCTTCCAGGACCGGTTTCTTCAGAAGGTATTTTTCACACCAGAAACTCTGGCAGCGGTCTATCATTGTCTTTGTCTGTGCACTGAGGGAAAAAAAGAATATCGGCGATGCAAGTATTATCCTGTCTGCAGCACGGATATCGTTATATATTCCTGTCATGTCGTCTTCGATTATGCATTCTCCGGTTTGGTCGCATCCACCGCAATTCTGACATGGTTTAATATTCATCTCATTGAGGTTGAAGGTTTTTACCTCCAACCTCAATATCCCGATACCCTTTATGGTTTCTTTAAGGAGTAAATCTGTATTCCCATCTTTTCTGGGGCTGCCTAAAAACGCGATGATCTTCATTACTGTTTCTTGTCTGAACCCTTTTCGGGAAATCTCTTCTTTGTCAACTCCTTGATGTCTATCATGTCCCTCATCCTCTGAAGGTTATCGGAGAGTTCCCACCATCCGTTCTTAAAGGCTGCATAATCCGGAGCTCCTGTCATGGCAGATGCATAACGTATGGAGTTTGAATAAAAGAGCCATTGTTTAATCCAGAGCTTTTCGATCGCTTCATCAAAGGGATTTGTTTTATCCTCTATTCCCTTTTCCCATGCCTCCACCATCAGTTTTGTTGCCGAAAGAGTCATCTCGTTTGTCTCTTTTATAGTATTGTCCAGCTTTACAAAATGTCCGTTTACCCATTGAGTACTGTGGCAGCTTTTGCAGACATTTTTCATGATATCGAATCTTTTCTCCTGTTCAGCCTTATCTATGAGAAATTCTGTTGCAGGCTCATTTATGAATGTAGTGGGCATAGGCAGGCCGTCTTTATTCCTGATTATGGTTGTATCTCCGGATTTCGGCTGTGGATGGCTGTATATCAGGCCGAATAGTCTTACCCATAGACGCGCCCCAAAATCATGAGTCCTTTCGGCAATCACATTACCGTTTGGGGATACTATGAGACTGTTATGACAGGTCGCGCAGGTGGGTGATTTGAAATCCTGTCCCACTGTCCAGGGAACACTGCTGAAATCCCATTCATCCTCTTTCGAATCATATATTCCGCCATGCTTGCTCTCCTTATAAACATTCCAGGCGGGCACGTCAGGGTCAAGATGGCACTGGGCGCAGGTATAGGGCTTTCTTGCTATTTCTATCGCAAAACTATGCCTTGGATGACAGGCAGTGCAAGCCCCTATACTTCCGTCAGGATTTTCTCTGCCGACCCCCTGACTCGGCCAGTTTGTAAGATCCGGAACAGTAACCTCACCCATTGCGGGTCCGGTATATACCTTCTTCATGCCTTTGACTTCTACCTTGGTGCCATGGCATCCCAGACATGTTTCATGCAGGGTTTCGTAAGAAGCATTCTGGAATACGATCTTCCCATTCTCAACTTTTTTGATGCCGTCGGTTGTATTGACAAGTGTGTGGTATACAGGGTTCCTCATGATATTCCTGTATGCATTGCCCATTTTACTTACGGTGTATTGCTCAAATTCTGTCGGATGACATGTCCTGCAGTCATTTGGCGAGACAACAACGTTTATTTTATACCCCATATGCTGGAAATTATCTGTATGTTTTTCCGGATTACGGCTATGGCACTCATAGCAACCGACAGCGTATTCCTTCAATTCATCTGGTAGTGAATTAACAGATATTCTTTTCTCAAGCGCAGGTTTCTTCATCGCCTCTTCAGGTTTTGTCACCGCATGCCTGCTCGAGAGCCAGTCCTTGACAATACCCGGCGTATAAATCTTATGGCATTCAATACAGGCCTGTGTCTGAGGGCTTAATTTTGCATTTCCTGTGCTTTTCCTTTTCTCTTCCGCAGTTAACAACCCAGGGGAGAAAAAGGATGAAACCAATAGCAAGGAAATAATATATATTAATATCGACCTAATGCTTTCACCTCTTTTTAATATTTTTATTCTACCCTGAGATCAGTTCCATATCCTCACCGCAGCATACGAGGGTACCTCCGCCGGCCTTTGTTACTGTGACCTCATTTCCGCAAATATTGCATTTATAGTTCTCGCCTACTTTTTCTACTGCCATAATGTCCTCCTTAATAGAATTATAAAGGGTCTCGAAATAGATTGACATTGATTAGAAAATCTCCCCTCGCCCCTCTTTTCCAAAGAGGGGTTTTCCCCTCCCTTTAGCAAAGGGAGGTTAGGAGGGATTTTAAAGATAATGTCGTAGCAATTACGAGTCCTTTATTATCTTTTAAACTGATTATGATATTCTTTTACTTTTCCTGCAAAGGCCTTCCCGAACTCATAACACTTCTCTTCGTCATCAGGAGAAGGCCTGTATAAAGCCTCCACCCCTGGTTCGAATATTTCGAGTTTCATGGCCTTAAGTGTTTCATATACCTCTTTTACAGCCCCGCCGCCCCATCCATAACTTCCGAACGCCCCTGCAATCCTGCTCTTGGGACGCAGGCCCGCAAGATGATGCAGAAATTCTGCCACAGTTGGAAACATCTTGTTATTCAATGTCGGGGTCCCGATCAGGACGCCCCTTGAGTTCCAGAACTCTTTGATCGCCACGCTGTTTGGCGTTGCCCTCAGTTTGATAATCCTGCAGTCTACCCCTTCGTCCTTTATGCCGCGCATTATCGGCTGGGTCATCATTTCAGTGCTCTGCCACATGGTATCATAGATCATCACAACCCTTAGATCAGTTATGCCATCTGCCATATCAAGGTACATCTTGATGACCTTTCCGGGGTCCTTTCTCCATATAATCCCGTGGTCAGGTGCTATAATTTCTATATCAAGACCGAGTTTCTGTATCTCTGCTATTTTTGTCTTTATGAGGCTCCCGAAAGGCATCAGGATATTGGCATAATAGTCGATTACAGCGTCTTCAAGTTCATGAACCGATGCACATTCGATAAATTCATCATCGAACCTGCTTGCAGATGCATAATGCTGACCGAAGCCATCCTGGCTTATAAGTATCCTGTCCTCTTTGATATAGGTCATCATCGAATCAGGCCAGTGGATCATGGGAGTTTCAATAAAAAGGAGATTTCTCTTGCCGATATTCAGAGTGTCGCCTGTTTTTACTGTTTTGATCTTCCACTTCGATAGGTCAAAAAAGCGTTCGAGACCTTTCCTGCCTTTTTCCGTGATATAGATTGTTGCATCCGGCGTCAGGCTCATAATCCTGTCGAGGCTTGTCACATGGTCGTTTTCGATGTGGTTTATGACAATATTCTCTATCTTCGCTGGATCCGTAATTTCCCTGATATGTTTAATCGTTATCCCGGAAAAATCATATTTCACAGTATCAAAGAGGGTTATCTTCTCATCCATTACAAGATAGTTGTTATATGTTGTCCCATTCGGAATTGTATATCCATGAAAGTCTCTTACAGCCCAGTCAATCACTCCTACCCAGTATATATCAGGTTTTATAACTACAGCCTTCATTTATGCCTCCTCTTTATCCTTCGACGATCCCTCTTTCTTCATACATATACCAATGGCCTGTATTATCCAGAAAATCATAAGTCTCCGATAATATCGAGTAATGGTCATTCTCTTCAACCGCAAGACGTTCAAAGAGTTTCTTCTCTTTCTTATCATCCGACCTGGAAGCAGTCTTATTATAGAAATCAAAACCTTCTTTTTCGAACTTCATTGCGATACTTACAGCGTCCAGTTCATCATCAATGGCCTCGACCCGGTGCATCATCTGACCCTTCAGTTTGGTAAAGACAGTTTTAATTGTCTTTTTAGGCCTGACAAATTCTGCCTGGATATCAAGTCCCTTGAAGATGCTCTTGAGCATTTTCAGATGCCTTGTCTCATCTTTCGTAAAACCCTTGAACATTTCTTTTGCAAAGGGATGTTTTGATTTTTTGGCGGCATCCCTATAAAAAGATATAGCGTCTGTCTCCATCTTTATCGCCGTCTGGATCGCTTCTTTCATCATGGCAGTTCCTCCGGAAAGATATATTTATAAGAAATTATATCAAAATATTGGATGTCAATCTATTTAAATGAAGTAAATAGTTTTGTCAGTTGCAAAAAGACAGACAAAAACGCTGAAAAATCCTTGCAATGACAACAGGTTTCAATAAATATTCTTGCAGGTCGATTTTTATTATAGTAGACTTTGAACATAACAGTAATGAAAGGAGGTGAAATTTTGATGAAGGCTTTGAAAATTATGATCTTTTCTATTATAACACTCGGGCTGATACTTTCAGGAGCATTTGCGATGAAGCATCTGCCTGAAGAGAGGGGGAAGACCCTTTTCAATGACGCAAAGTTTGCAGGGGGATCAAAGGCATGTAATTCCTGCCATCCGGACGGTAAGGGGTTGGAAAAGGCTGCCGACAAGAAAGAATTCAAGATAATGGGCAAGACCCAGAAGAGCCTTGAAGAGGCTGTAAACTTCTGTATTGAGAATGCAAGCAAGGGCAAGGCAATAGATCCTAAGTCCGAACAGATGAAGGATATCGTTGCATACATCAAGTCTTTGGGCAAGAAGACAGGAAAGGAAATGCCGAAGAAAAGCCCGGGGTATTAGTATGAAGGATAGGGAGAGGCTTTAGCCTCTCCCTTCCATTTCTGGGGAGGATTGAATGTCTGTATTTTTTTTAAAATCTGTTTTGTCTTTATTTATGATACTTATGACTTTTATCGCCATGTTTACAATGTTCGAGGTATTCGGGAGGACCGAGAAGAAGTATAATATAGAAAAACTTAAAAAAATACATAGGGCAAACGGTATTATTTATCTTTTATTATTTCTTGTTATCGCCTATTTTTGCCTCGAGTTTATCCTGAAGACAAAGGCCGAGCCCTCAGCCAGGGCGACTTTTCATGGCGTATTTGCATTAACGGTAATAGTGCTGCTTTTCTTTAAGGTTTTATTTGTCGAGATATACAGGCAATTTTACGGCAAGGTCCAGACGATCGGGATTTTAACGGCTTTTATAAGTTTCCTGATGATCGGGACTTCTGGAGGATATTATCTCCTTATTACCAAATTCGGCGCTGATACGAAAACCGGGAAAATCACCGAGCAGAAAAAAGAAGTTGTTCAGGAGGGTGTCAGGATTGCGGCCAGAACAGACCCGGGAAGCATCGCAAAAGGCAAGGAACTTTATGAATCAAAATGCTATTTCTGCCACGATGCATACAGCAATAAAACAGAAGTAGGCCCCGGGCATAAAGGGATCCTGAAAAACCCTCTGCTACCTGTAAGCAAAAAACCTGCGACACCTGAGAATGTAGCAAACCAGATACGCAATCCTTTCAGGGATATGCCGGCATTTAAATATCTTTCTGATGATGAAATACATAATATCATAGCTTTTTTGAATACTTTATGAAGAGGTTCGAAAAATATGCCCCGTGATATACCCGTAGGGAATGACAATTTCCTCATTACCTTTGACCAGGATTATTGCCTCAGGGACATCTATTATCCATGCGTGGGCAAGGAAAACCATACCGGCGGTCACAGGTTCAGGTTCGGGGTCTGGGCTGACGGGAGGTTCAGTTGGGTGGACGGCAAAGAATGGACTATCAAGCTCGAATATGCGGAGGAAAGCCTTCTGACCCATGTCACGACGATCAATGAAAAACTCGGTGTTCATCTGCACTGTAATGACTGTGTCGACTATAAGGAGAATATTTACGTAAAGACAATACTTTTAAGAAACCTTTCCGACAGTGAAAGGCAGTTCCGGCTGTTCTTCCACCATGACTACCATATTCTGGAATCTCCTGTAGGCGATACGGCATATTATGATCCCGATGAGAAGGCGATAATCCATTACAAGGGGAAACGTTATTTCCTGATGAGCGGTATAAGGAATAACGTTCATGGCATAGACCAATATGCTACAGGCATCAAGGAATTCCACGGCCTTGAAGGGACGTGGAAAGATGCAGAGGACGGCCGGCTTGAAGGCAGTCCGATATCCCAGGGTTCTGTGGATTCAGCCTTGTCATTCCGGGTCGATGTCAAGCCGCATGGCACGCAGACAATATTTTACTGGATATGTGTAGGGGAAAATTATGACGAGGTCAGACGCTTGAATAAGATGATAACCGGACACGGGGTCGAATATTTTGTCAACCGGACCGACAATTACTGGAGGGCGTGGATCAATAAAGAGGATATCGACCTAAGAGACCTGCCGGAGAACATAAAGAGGCTGTACAGGAAAAGTCTCTTTATTTTGAGGAGCAACGTTGACTCTACCGGCGCCATAATTGCAGGCAATGATTCCGATGTCCAGCATTTTGCAAGGGATACATACAGCTATATGTGGCCGAGGGACGGCGCCCTCACAGCCTATGCCCTTAATATGGCAGGTTATTCTGGAGTAACAAGACGTTTCTTTGATTTCTGCCTTGAAATAATCGGCAAGGGTAAGGAATCGGTAGGGTATTTTCTGCATAAATATAATCCCGATGGTTCGCTCGGGAGTTCATGGCATCCGTGGACAAGCAATAATGAAAAAAAGCTGCCGATACAGGAAGACGGCACCGGACTTGTTCTCTGGGCCTTGTGGTCTAATTTCAACAGATTTAGAGACATCGAATTTACAGCAACACAGTATGAAGGTATTGTGATCCGGTGCGGTGATTTTCTTGCATCTTACAGGGACAGCAAAACAGGACTCCCGCTGCCTTCCTACGATCTATGGGAAGAGAAATGGGGAATTCATACATTCACTGTATCAGCAGTTTATGCAGGACTTAAGGCGGCTATCAATTTTGCGGATTTCTTCGGGGATTCAAGGAGGAGCAGGATATACAGGAGGGCAGCGGAGGAATTGAAGGTCGCAGCAGATAAGTATCTTTACAGCAAGGAGCATAAAAGGTTTTTAAAGACTATAATGCCTCAGAAAGACGGTTCTTTTGAAGTTGACCTTACAATTGACGCAAGCGTTTATGCACCGTTTTATTTCGGGATGTTTGAGCCGGATGACGAGCGAGTCGTTAATACCATGAATGCCGTAAAAGAGAGGCTCTGGGTGAAGACTGAAGTGGGAGGGATGGCAAGATATGAAGGGGACGGTTATCACAGAGTCTCTGATGATATCGAAACCGTGCCCGGCAATCCATGGTTTATCTGTACCCTCTGGCTTGCGCAGTGGTATATTGCAAAGGCAAAAAATAAAGAAGAACTCAAAGAGGCGATACCGATTCTTGAGTGGGTCGCTTCAAGGGCCTTGCCTTCGGGGGTTTTGGCAGAGCAGGTTCATCCATTTACGAACCAGCCGCTATCCGTATCACCCCTCACATGGAGCCATGCTGCATTTGTGACAACTGTGCTTGAGTATGTGAATAAGCAGGGGAAGATTGGAGTGTGCCCGGCGTGCGGGAGGCCGATGTGAAAAAAGCAATTGATAATTATATGCAGGGACATGAATGCCTTCAAAGTCTTTTAATTTCGATCCCGACTTTTGTCGGGACAAAAGACTTTTCAGTCATCCATGTCCCTGCTAAATGCTTTTATGGTTTAATAATGAAAAATATCACGGGAAAGGGTAATTATGCCAAAGGTTGAAGATAATTTTGAGAACGAAAGCATATGTATCAAATTCTGCGGTTCGTGCCCGACATATCCCGGAGTCAAGGGAGAACTACTGTTCTGCGCAAGGGGGAAGAGCAGCTCGCCGAAGCAGAAGACCGGGTGTAATTGCGGGATGTGCGATATCTGGAACAAATACAATCTGTCCGATTTCTATTATTGTATTGAAGGAGAATCTAAAGAATAAAAAACAGATCGCTGCTTGACATCTTAAATACTTGAGCTAAAATTTAAACAAGGGGTAATAAGCGTACAAAATTTTGGAGGTTTGTTATGGCAAAGAAAGAGACGAAAGAAGTTGTTAAAGTGGAACCGGCACGAGCACTGTCGCCTTTTGAAGAGATGGAAAAGAGATTTGAAGATTTTTTCAAAAGACCTTTTCCTCTAATGGGCCCGTCATGGTTCCCCAGATTAAGGATGCCTGAGATGGAAGAAATCTCTCCGACAGTGGACATCTTCGAAGAAGGCGATAATGTCGTTGTAAAGGCAGAGATACCGGGTATGAAAAAGGAAGACATTGATGTGAATATAACTGACGATACGATAACCATCTCAGGGGAAAAGAAAAAAGAAGAGAAGGTAGAAAAAAAGGATTATTACAGGGTTGAGCGTTCATATGGTTCGTTCAGCCGTTCTTTCAGGTTGCCGAAGGAAGTGCAGACAGACAAGGCAATGGCAACCTTTAAAGACGGTGTCCTTGAAATAACCGTTCCAAAGACCGAGGAGGCAAAGAAGAAGGAGAAAAAGGTTCCTATCGAGTGATAGATTGGTACTTAAGGTTTTAAAGAAAATTAAAAAAGGAGGCTTAATGTTCAGGAAAGGGATAGCGCCTGTTGTAATGTTTTTTTTGTTATTGATGGCAAACGATGCCTTTGCCCATCATCCTTCTGGAGGTGCAGGGGCAGGACTGGCAGGTCCTATCAGGACCATTTCCGCCTCGACTCTTAAGGAGGGGAAGTGGTCTCTTGGAATTCAGGCAGAGTTTATAAAACTGGATACATTTTCCGACAGAAAGCTCCTTGGTTTTGCAGAGGACGGGCATGACGTCCATACATTCGATTCGGTCTTTCATGCCTCTTTGGGCGCAGGATACGGGATAACCGACGATCTTATGCTGAGCATGAGGATACCGTATGTCTTTATAGATGACATAAAGGAAGCGCACGGAGACGAACCGGATGAGGTACATCGTCACGGCGATGTAAAAGGCATCGGTGATCTCACAGTGCTCGGCCATTATCGTTTTGTAAAAATAGATGACGCCAAATTTGAATCAGCTCTGTTATTCGGCCTTAAAGTGCCTGCAGGCAACACTCACAGGAAAGATATTAACGGCGAAAGGTTCGAGACAGAACACCAGCCCGGTTCGGGCTCATGGGATCCGATGGTAGGCATATCAGCGACCAAGAGGTTCGACAATATTTCGCTTGATGCAAATCTGCTTTACACAATTGCAACAAAGGGTGCACAAAAGACGGATCTGGGCGACCTGCTTAATTACAATATAGCGCTGTCGTACCGCGCTTTACGCGAAAAGATTTCACTGGACCTTATATTAGAGGCGAACGGCGAATGGAAACAGAAACAGAAGATAGATGGCGTCAAAGATAAAAACAGTGGCGGGAATGAACTGTTTTTGTCTCCCGGTGTGAGGGCCTTGTTTAACAAGAATTGGATGACATACCTGTCTGTCGGCATCCCGGTTATTCGGGACCTGAACGGTGTTCAGACTGACACGAGATTCAGGACCGTATTTGGTATAAACATAGCGTTTTGAACATATCTTCAGGAGATGAGTCGAAAAAGCGGGGGACGGAATGAAAATTAATATTTTATGTAAGTTATTGACTGTTTCCCTATTGTTATTCTGCGTTACTGATAATGCAAATTCCGACAGTCGTGATAATAAAAAGGCAAAATTTACAAAACACTACAATGAAACCCTTTTCAGGGTTGCGGATAAAGGTGACGTGAGCATTGAGATCCTGCTGGATGAGAAGGAATATAAGATAGGCAAAAATGTAATCGGGATAGTGATACATGACAAACATGATGAAGACCTTGAAGGCGCAAAGATAGAGGTTACTGTCAGCGCTTCTGAAGGCGGCAGTCAACAGATGACTGTTAAAGAAAAAGGCGACGGACTTTATACTGCGGCAGGAGTCGAC
>JAKAKQ010000369.1 GCA_021813425.1 Nitrospirota bacterium | reverse complement strand
TTCCGATCTCTGCTCAGCTATCACCTTGAACGGCTTGAAGTCATACTGGGGCGGGTCTCCGATGTTGAGGTAGATCATCTTCTTGCCTTTCGCCTCTTCGCGCTTCGCCTCCATCACTATGTCCCTTATCGGGTAGCTTACGACATTCATCCTTTCCGTGGGCCTGTAAGGCAGCTGACGTTTCAGGTGAATCATGTCATCATCCTGTAAACCCCGGCTTTACTCTCTGCGCGTTGCAAGGGAGCATTAGGGCTGGCTGAAATGATAGGGAATTGATTTTTTAGCATGAGAAAGAATAACACTTAAAAAGGAAAATTAACAAGAGAACAGGAGAGATTTTATGGGGAATACCGATTCTCAACAGGTTAGGTCAAAAGCCCGGTAACCCTTACGATCTCATCGAAAGTTGTTATGCCTTTCAACAAAACCTTGATAGCGCTCTCTCTTAGTGTGACAAAACCCTCACTCTTTGCGATCTGTCTTATCTTTGCAGGTGTGGCCGTACTTTCTACGGCGGCCCTTATCTTTTCAGTAATCTCCATAACCTCAAAGATGCCTGTTCTTCCCAGATAACCTGTGCCCCTGCACTGGGGACAACCTCTTCCGATAGAAATATTCATGTTTTTGGCCTTTTCGTAATTTATGCCGAGTATCCTGCATTCATCTTCAGAGAGGTGATACCATTCAGCGCAATATTCGCAAACCTTTCTGACAAGCCTCTGAGCTACAACGCCGATGAGTGTGGAATTTATCAGAAAAGGCTGAATGCCAAGATCGAGCAGCCTTGTAACAGAACTCGGTGCGTCATTTGTATGCAGTGTTGACATCACGAGGTGCCCTGTGAGGGCTGCCTGAATGGCATTATCGGCAGTCTCCAGATCCCTTATTTCTCCGACCATGATTATATCAGGGTCCTGCCTGAGGATCGTCCTGAGACTGTTTGCAAAGGTTATACCTATCTGTGGTTGTATGGCCGTCTGATTGAAGTCCTCATAGATCATTTCAATAGGATCTTCTATTGTGGTAAGGTTCACATCAGGTGTTGAAAGTGTCTTCAATGCAGAATAAAGTGTTGTGGTCTTTCCGCTGCCTGTAGGGCCTGTAACAAGTATAAGCCCGTATGGAGCTGAGATGAAAGACTTGAAAAGGTCGAGTTCCCTCTTTAAAAATCCGAGCTTTTCGACGTCCTGCATCAGTATGGCCGGATCGAAGATCCTTATTACAACTTTCTCTCCAAAGGAGACAGGCAATGTTGATACGCGGAGCTCTATCTCTTTTCCGTCCTGGTCTGTCTTTATCCTGCCGTCCTGGGGTCTCCGTTTCTCTGCTATGTCCATGCGGGAGAGAGTTTTAATACGTGACAAAAAAGCGGGATGTACAGCCTTCGGCATCTTGTGGATATTATGGAGTATCCCGTCTATTCTGAAACGTATAAGACTGTATTCCCTTTTGGGTTCAATATGTATGTCGGATGCGCGTTGTGAATAGGCATAGTGGAGAAGATATTCAACAGCGTTGATGATATGCTGGTCAGTGGCGCCCAGTTCAGAGATCGATTTCAGTTTTATATATTGTTCAAGATTGCCGAGGTCTATCTGTGAAGAAAGTTCACTGTGTGCTGCTGCGATAGAGGATTTAAATCCGTAAAACTCGGTGATGATCTTCATGATGTCAGATTTTGTCGATACAACCATATCAATGTCATATCCCTTGGATTGCCTGATCCCCTCTATCCCTTCGCTCTCAAACGGGTTTGATGTTGCAACGGTAAGTGTATTCCCGGAGAGATTAATGGATACAAGCTGATGTTTGATGGCATACGGTCTTGAAAATATCTTTGTTACAATATCGGAATCAAGCTTCAGAGGGTCTATTTTAATGAAAGGTTTGCCTGCGTACTTTGCAACTTCTTCCATTATGATCTCTTCTGTAAGGTATCTGGTCTCGCTTCCCGGCATCTTTAGTTTGAGTGAACTTATAAGATCGATAATCGATATATCAGGCTGTATCAACCTGCCGCGCCTGACAGTTGTGCTTTTGGATTTAAGTAACCTGGCGCGAAACAGGTCTTCCTTTGACAGGATATCTTCTATCTGTTTCTTTGACAGAAGCCCGGCCGACGAGAGGATTTTTAATATGGTTTTCTTTATTTTGTCATCCATAATAGCGCTTTAATAATACCACATGATTGCTTTATATAGAATAAAAGTCGTTGCTGTTCAAAATAAAATTAAATTCCCCCTTTCTTCTGTTTTTATTTTGAATAAAATTCTAGAATCTCATTCTCACCCTGTATGTTAGTTTTGTCTCTTTATCCTTTGGAACTGGGATCTCGAACTCGGCAGTAAACGCCTCTGTTTTTTTATGGTCATGAGAGGAACTTAGCATTGTCCATTCCCCGGGTATAGGCTCTATGACCTTTACAACAACATCCTCTTTTTTGTGGTTCCTGAGCGAGATCTCAAAGCCTGCCTCATAAGTGTCGTATGCGATCTTTTTCCAGTCCATCTGTTTCCTTGCCCCTACTACGTCAAAGGCATCCCCGAGTTTTACCCTTATCTTTTCATCCTTTGGGGTGTGGTCAATCGAATCCTCCCCAACGAACTGAAGGCTTCCCTCTGAATCATGCTTGTATACTCTGACGGTTCCCTTTGGCAGGGGTATGCCGAGGTTATACTCTTTCTTATTCGCTATCTCAACAAAAACACCCACCTTCTGGTTGGATATCTTCTCACCGTAACTGCTTCTGTAATAATACTGGGCGCCATAAAATATAAGCTCTTTTTTCACATTGACATTATCAGCGTTAACAAGGCTGATCTGCTTTGTCTGGTTTTCCTTGATGGTTGCCGGTCTCTGCAATGTATAGATGTGATATTCAAAGAATTCCTCTTCCTTAAACTGAGGCGCAGCTTTGGCTGCCATCTCTGCTGCGCGGAGCATCTTCCTTTCATATTCATATTCATCTTTAACCCTGTGGACATCTCCCGCAACAAGTTTCAGTTTTGCGTTTCTGTAGGTTGTCCCGCTCTTGTTGTCGATAGTGACCCAGCCCGAGATGTCTGCCCTGTCGTCCTTGTCATTTAACGTCACGACATAATCAGCCCTCCAGTTTATGCCGTTTGTAAGATACGATGCCTCAACCTTCTGCAAATTGGACAGGCTGTTTTCGAGGAGCCAGACAAGGGTAGGTTTTGATATAAGGTTTTCAGGCACGCCGGGGAATATTATCCTTCCGGGATGGCCGAATGTTATCTCATCACCGATCCTGAATATAGGCCCTCCGTTATTCGACAGGAGCGTGGCGCTCACAATCTCTTCCCTTTCCGTATATGGGTTTTTATTGTAAAGCCTGACCTCTTTTCCGACATATTTATCGAGTAGCTTTTGCGGATTCAGCAGGTCATACTCATAGTTCTGCTCAAGTATCTGAAGGCTATCAGGGTTAATGAGCGATTTTATATGGACACTCGTAGGGATAATCTGTGATGCAACATCCATAAACCTTAACTCATGCGTCCCCTTCCTG
>JAKAKQ010000022.1 GCA_021813425.1 Nitrospirota bacterium | reverse complement strand
TGTGGCAGCCCCCGGTTTGAATGGAAAGCATTATGTCGGCAAGTTTTTCATGTGTTATCTCAGTTCCTTCTCCGAGATGGCTTATAGAATAGTTCTGGCAGAACAGGCAGCCGAGGTTGCAGTTGCCGAAAAAGATGGTGCCTGAACCATATCTTCCTACAAGGGGTCTTTCTTCTCCGAAATGAGGTCCCCAGCTCGATACAAACGGCATGTCCCCTGTCCTGCAGAAACCTCTTTCTCCTGAAGTCCTGTCAACATGACATTCCCGCGGGCAGAGCCTGCAATCCGTCAGGATATCCCCTGCCCTGTTTATTTTTTCAGAAAACTCGCTTTCTGAAAGGGACTGATATGCCGGCTTGAATCTGTGACTCAATTGTCTCCTGGTATCTCCCTTATTATGTTGAAATACTTTCTCTTGCAATAAAAAGGAACTATATTTATAATTTTAACACTGCTATGGGGAACACTCAATACTGTTTATGCTGTGATGAACAGGTGCCTTTCAGCATTGTAGAAAGAAATGAAAGGAAGGAGAGCATCTGCGTCTACTGCGGCTTTACCCTCGAGGTCCTCAAAACGTGGGAACCCCAGAAACCCCAGGAAAAAGGATATGCGCTCGTTGCAGACGATTCAAAATACACAAGAAAGATTATCGAAGACCTTCTCAAGGAAAAGAGTTTTTCGGCTCATATTATGTCTTTTGAAAACGGTCTTGAATTGATGTCAGCCTATTCAAGACTGCTCACAGAGAAAGAATCCGTAGATTTAGCCATTATAGACCTGAACATGCCGGTAATGGACGGGATCACTGCTGCGCGGACTATGAGGGCGCTTGAAACACAGAACAAGGTCAAAAAGGTCCCTATAGTATTTTTCTCTGCTGAAAAGGCTGATGAGGATTTAAAAAAGCAGATGGAGAATCTCGAACCTGCAAATTACGTAAATAAAGGTTCTGACCCTGACCCTGACAAACTCGCTTCGAGGGTTGAATTCCTCATAGGTTATTTAATGGAGAAGTACAGGCAGAAAACATAACAAGATCCCTTTTCCTTGACTTGCCCTAAAATTAATCATTATAATCCATAAAATTTTCCAGAGGTGATAGTGGAAGAGACCAACGAACTTATCGAACAGAGGATCAGGAAATTAGACGAACTCAAACAACTGGGCATCGAGCCTTATGGAGCCCCTTTTGATGCAGCTGATCACGCAGCTGATCTGGCCGTCAAATACGGTAATTCCTCTAAAGAAACCCTTGAGTCTGATCCTGCAAGCTGTTCACTTGCAGGCAGGATCGTTGCTTTCAGGGATTTCGGTAAAGCAGCCTTTGCGCATATTCAGGACTGCACAGGGAAGATACAGATATATCTTAAGAGAGATGTCCTCGGAGAAAAACACAAGCTCCTTAAGAAAATCGACATCGGCGATATTGTCGGGATCAGGGGAAAACTCTTTCGGACAAAAACAAATGAGCTTACAGTTGAGGTGGAAGCGTTTGAACTGCTTACAAAATCCATAAGGCCTCTCCCTGAAAAATGGCATGGGCTGAAGGATATCGAGATAAGATACAGGCAGCGTTACGTAGACCTCATAGTAAATCCCGAGGTCAGGGAAAACTTCGCAAAAAGAAGCGTAATAATCAAGGCAGTAAGGGATTTCCTTGAGACAAAGGATTTCATAGAGGTCGAAACCCCTATGATGCACCAGATACCAGGAGGCGCAACTGCAAGACCATTTAAGACCCATCACAATGCACTCGATATAGACCTGTACCTGAGGATCGCCGCTGAGCTGGACCTGAAGCGACTTCTGGTCGGGGGATATGAAAGGGTCTATGAATTAAATAAAAACTTCAGGAATGAGGGCATATCAACGAAACATAATCCTGAATTCTCCATGCTCGAGTTCTATATCGCTTATAAAGATTATAATTTCCTGATGTCTTTAACTGAAGAGCTTATTACAGATGTTGCGATGAAAGCTGCCGGGACGCTTAAAATACCATATGGCGATGACATCATCGATCTTACTCCGCCATGGCCGAGACTGCCTATGCTTGAGGCATTGGAAAAATCCGGGGTCCCTGCTGAAACATTCAGTGATCCGGACAGGGCAAAGTCATGGGCAAGGTCTAATCGCATTGATATACCTGAAGGCTCTTCTTTAGGCAAGATCCTCGATGAGATCTTTAAGGAAAAGGTCGAACCAGGCCTTGTCCAGCCTGCTTTTATTATCGATCATCCTGTTGAACTGTCACCGCTTGCAAAAAGAAAACCTGACAATCCTTCGCTTGTAGAGAGGTTTGAGCTGTTTATCTGTTCCAGAGAGATTGCAAATGCATTCTCGGAACTGAATGACCCTTTTGACCAGAAAAAAAGATTTCTTGAGCAGGTTGAGGCTAAACAGGCAGGAGACGAAGAGGCGCACTGGATGGATGAAGACTTCATCAGAGCGCTTGAATATGGCATGCCCCCTGCTGCAGGTGAGGGCATAGGCATTGATCGGCTTGTAATGCTCCTTACTAATTCACAATCAATAAGGGATGTTGTTCTGTTCCCTCAGTTAAAACCTGAACAATAATCTTTCAAATTAATGAAGCTCCCCTACCAGATATTCATAGCCCTTAGATATTTAAAATCGAAGAAAAAACATAAAAGTGTCTCCGTAAATACCGCGATATCAATAGGCGGGGTTGCTGTCGGTGTAATGGCCCTCCTCGTTGTGCTGTCTGTTATGAGCGGGTTTCATCAGGACCTGCAGAAAAAGATACTCGGTGCAAATGCCCATATTATTATCCGGGATTTCAGGGGTTCGATGCCTGGATATGAGGAAGTTGCTGAAAAACTGAAAAACGAACAAAACATAGTATCATCCGCTCCTTTTGTGCTCGGGCAGGTAATGGTCTCATTCGGAAATAAGGCGCACGGTGTTTATCTCAGAGGGATCGAACCTGAAATAGAATCAAAAACAACCGAAATCCTGTCGCATATTAAAGACGGCAGCTTCAGCAAACTCTCGGACGATAAAGACATCCCGGGTATAATACTCGGCAAGGAACTGGCTGCAAACCTTGGAATATTCCTAGGCGATAAAATAAATATCGTCTCCCCTATTGGTGAAATAGGACCGATGGGTATGCTGCCCAGGGTTAAACAGTTCAAGGTCATAGCAATATTTCAGATCGGGATGTTCGAATATGATTCAAACCTTGTGTTGACCCATATCAAACCGGCACAGGAATTTTTCGGTCTGAAAAACAATATATCCGGAATAGAGTTAAGGCTGGATGATATCTATAAGGCGCCTGAAGTAAAAAAACGCCTTCAGGAAAAGTTAGGGCTGCAGTTCTATGTTATGGACTGGATGCAGATGAACAAAAATCTTTTCTCAGCCCTCAAACTCGAGAAGTTTGCGATGTTCATCATCCTTGTTCTGATCGTGCTTGTTGCCTCATTCAATATAGTCAGCAACCTTATTATGAACGTAATTGAAAAGAGCAGGGAGATTGCGATATTAAAGGCGATCGGTGCAACAAACAGC
>JAKAKQ010000343.1 GCA_021813425.1 Nitrospirota bacterium | reverse complement strand
TTATCGGGAATGCTCATTTGTGGCTCTTGTCCCGGCCCATAATGCAGTATTTTATCAAAGACTCCAGGAAAGCGTATACATTTTATTTGGGAACAGAAAAAAGGCCGCTATTTTCAAATAGCGGCCTTATAAACATCGGGTTGTTTATTTTTGGGAGAGTGTTATGAAAAGTGATGAACCGTTCCTGTAAATGAGGAGCAGTACATCCTCATCAGCCTTTATCTTTGATACAACATCCTGATAGGCCTTTGTGTCGATGACCTTTTTCCTGTTGACTTCCTGTATCACATCCCCCTGCATAAGCACGCCGGTCGCAATGGCGCCTTCACCAATATCGCTGATGATGACGCCTTTGATTCTGTCAGGGATTTTGAGTTTTTTGGCGAGTTCAGGGGTCATATCCTGAACACTTACTCCCTTCATTACATTCTGGTATTCTCCGGATACGGCAGCCTCCTGCATATCAGCAGGCAGTTCTCCGATCGTTACATTCAGCGTTATTATTTTGCCTTCCCTCAAAACAGTAATTTTATGTTCTTCGCCGGGTGAGGTATTTGCTATCATATTGCGCAGAACGTACGGTTCGTTTATCTTTTTACCGTCGTATTCAGTTATAACATCACCTCTTTTCAGCCCGGCTTTGTCAGCAGGGCCGTTTTCGACTACGTCACCGACAAGGGCGCCGTTTTCATCCTTGAGGCTGAACTGTTTTGCAAGATCGGGAGTAACTTTCTGTATCGATACCCCAAGCCAGCCCCTTATGACTTTACCTTTCATAATAAGGCTGTCCATAACAGATTTAACCATGTTGCTTGGGATTGCAAAGCCTATCCCCTGATACCCTCCGCTCGTGCTGTAAATTGCTGTATTGATACCGACCAGTTCGCCTTTGACATTAACAAGCGCACCACCTGAATTTCCCGGGTTTATGGCGGCATCTGTCTGGATGAAGTCCTCATAATCTGCAATGCCGACGTTGGCCCTTCCCAGAGCGCTGACTATCCCCATTGTTACCGTCTGGTTCAGCCCGTAGGGATTTCCGACTGCGAGCACTACCTCTCCGACCTGAAGCAGGTCAGAATTGCCCCAGGCTATAGTCGGCAGGCCGGATGCTTCGATTTTCACAATAGATATTTCTGTTTTAGGGTCAGACCCTATCACTTTCCCCTTGAACTCTCTTTTATCAGAAATAAGGACTTTTATCTCATCAGCGTCTTTGACAACATGATAGTTAGTTATGATGTATCCGTCTGACGACACGATCACGCCTGAACCCAGTCCTGCTGATTTATGTTCTCTGGGCTGGCGCTGCCGTCCGAAATTGTCTCCGAAGAACCTTTTGAAAAAGGGATCATCCAAAAAAGGATCCATGCCGCCTGATATCTTTACAGTCCTTGTTGTTGAAATATTGACGATCGCAGGTTTGACTGCTGCTGTAACCTCCGCCATTGCCCTGCCGGTTTTTGTTAATAAATCAATCGATTGCTCGGATATCTTCGACCCCTGGGTCTTGGCATATGCCTGGGAACTGAATTGAGAAGAAATGATTAACCCCAGTATCAATCCCGCAATAACAAACAGCGCTGATTTGTAAAGTCTTTTTCCATTTGAAAACATTCTTTCCTCCTGTATTTACTTTGTATCGTGATAATTTGTAAGCTGCAAATAAGTCTTATGGATATTTTAGAACAAATTTCCAGTTTCTTGGAAGTTAAACACCACTCCTGCTAATAAGTTTCATTATTAATATACCCTGTGGTCTCTGCAGCAGGGTTCTTCACTATTTCATTAAATACAATGATGATGGAGGCTGTCAGATTATATAAATTTGAATTATTTTAGATCTTTTCCTTAAAATTAAATAAAAGAGTCTATATAATATTATCCCGATAAGCAGTAAACCACGGCATTTGCCGTGGATGAATGACATTGATCGGGATGTCGCCCTATTTAGGGCATTTAAATTGGTACCACGGGCATGCCCGCGGGGCTCCATAGATTCGAAAAGTAGATGAAATTAAATAACCTTAAAATCAGCACCAAATTTACTATTGCCGTCAGCCTTATCCTCCTCATCTTCTGTATAATTTTTTCAACAACTCTCTATCTGCTCTTGAAAAACAGGGTGATTGAAGATGCAAATGAGAAGACAATGGTTATTATGGTCCAGATTGCCGCTGTGGGCGACTATATTAAAAACACACTGCGTCCGAAGATGTTCGAGATTCTGCCGCATATGATAGATAAGGATGAATTCGTTGTTGAGGCCATGTCCACAACCCATGTTACACAGGAGGTCATGAAGCGGTTCAATAAGGAACTGAAGGACTATTCCTATAAAAGGGTATCGGATAATCCCCTGAATCCCAAGAACAAAGCAGATTCATTTCACTCTGAGATGATCTCATACTTCAGGGAAAACCGCGATCTGCAATCATGGAACGGCATAATCAAGATCGAGGGGGGGGAATATCTCATAAGGATAAATGGAATAACCGCTGAAGGGGGGTGCCTCAAATGTCACGGTGATCCGTCTATTGCGCCAAGAGGGCTGATCAAAAAATATGGAACAGAGAGCGGTTTCAACTGGAAAGAAGGAGATATAATCGGCGTTGAGTCGGTCACTATACCTCTTGCCGTTACACTAAGCCAGATCAGGGGAATCGCTATAGCCACCTTTATCTTCGGTTCTGTTACGCTCTTCTTTCTGTTCATATCACTTCAGGGCGCTTTCTGGAGTCTGGTCAGCAAGCCGCTGAATGGACTGACAACTGTTTTTGAAGGCATTGTCAAAGGAACGGAACCGCTTAATCAGGATCTGCCGATCAGTTCAAAGGATGAAATCGGAGAATTGACAGCTTCTTTCAATCAGATGGCCGGGCATCTATATAACGCACAGGAAGGACTGAAAAAGAATGCCGAGACATTACGCTCTATATTTGAGGGCATAAGCGATCCGCTTGCCCTTGTGAATCCTGACTGCTCCCTCGAGATAACAAACCATGCATACCGCGAATGGATAAATAAGGGGATAAATGCGGTTTTTATCCGGCAATGCCATGAAGACAGTGACACAGATATATTGTGCCCGGCATGTTTTCTTGAAAGAGTCAAAAGGGAAAAGACGGCCCTCTCTGAATACTGGGAGGGCGAGACCGGGCAATTTTACTATGTTCATCTCTATCCGATATTTGATGGTGACGGGAACGTTGTTAAGGCTGTCCATTACGTCAAGGATATAACCGAGAAGAAACAGATGGATGAGCAGATGAGAAGGGCCGAAAAGCTGGCTGCAGTGGGACAGCTTTCAGCAGGTATTGCACACGAGATCAATAATCCACTCGGAGGGATAAGGCTATGCTTTAACAATCTTATAACTACAGAAATGGATGGGGAGACTAAGGGGATGCATATTGATGTGATAAACTCGGGTCTTGGAAGGATACAGGATATAATCAGACAGCTCCTTGAATTTTCAAAGACATCCTCTTTAAGTATTTCAAGTGTCTCATTAAATGAGCTAATAGAGAATGTGCTGAAAC
>JAKAKQ010000236.1 GCA_021813425.1 Nitrospirota bacterium | reverse complement strand
CAAAGAACCCGGATGGCACGCTCAACAGCATCCCGAGAGAGATAATCGCTAAAGAGTTTTTAAGAACTCATAAGGACGAATACGACTTTTTTGTTGTCTTATCAAACTTCGACTTCCAGATGCCCGAGGCAACGGCACAGGGTCATTATATACATATAAAGAACGACACACAGGGAATCGGCCAGGGAATATTCGACTATTCCTCCATGTTTGGAAGCAGCGGCAGACTTCAGGGAATGATCGACATGGGCAATGTCTGGAAAAAGGTCACAGACCCCTTTGATCCGAAATTCGAAAACACCCTTTCAGTCCTCAGCCATGAGATGATGCACCGGTGGGGCGCCTTCGTTAAATTCAGAGACGCTGCAGGCAATATCAGCTCTGCTCTCCTCGGAGGAAACGGGCCTCACTGGAGCTTCCTGTTGAATTCACAGGCATCACTCCTCTATGGAAATCAATGGCGAGACAATGGCGACGGCACATTCACATCCATAGAGACAACGAAATATTACAGCCCGCTCGATCTATATCTAATGGGGTTCTACGACATGTCCCAGATCCCCTCCATGCTCCTCATCGAAAACTCTTCCATAGATCCGGCCCGGATGCCGGAAAAAGGGGTGACAATCACGGGAGCCCCCAAGTACGTGACAATTGACGACATCATAGCAGCGGAAGGGATTCGAGTTCCCGGCCCTGCAGATTCACAGAAAGAGTTTACAATCGGCTTTATTCTTATAACGGCGCCTTCCACATTCACCGGGGATGAACTGTACGGCATAGAGAATGTCCGAAACGGATGGGTAACAAGGTATTCCGTTCTTACAGACGGCAAAGGGATAGTTCAGGTCTCATCGATACCTAAAGAAGACGTCCCCGCCAACCCAGGCGTACTGCCCCCTGCGGTAACACCGAGGATACCGCCTCCGAACATCGAAGATGGAGTGAGATGGCTTATGGCGGAGCAGAATTCAGACGGAAGCTGGGCCGAGCTCGCGCAGACTGCGGAGAGGGATACAGCAGAAGCAGTTTTTGTGTTAAAGAACT
This sequence comes from Nitrospirota bacterium, assembly GCA_021813425.1. Lineage (GTDB taxonomy): Bacteria > Nitrospirota > Thermodesulfovibrionia > Thermodesulfovibrionales > UBA6898 > JAKAKQ01. Next base: position 2,500 of record JAKAKQ010000236.1, on the reverse strand, counting down.
TTGATACGGCGCAGCAGAATTTCAATCTTGGACTCCAATGGTTAAACGGGACATCTGCCGAGACGATGGATTATATTTCGCGTAAGATCAATGCAGTGGTAAATGCAGGGCAGGATATGACCGCTCAACTGGATGAGCTTGTTTCTCGTAGGAACGATGACGGCGGCTGGGGAAGCTACAATAATTATCCGAGCAACCCTATCGACACTGCTCTTGTGCTTAAATCGTTTGCCAAGGCTTCATACTCAGATATAGATGTCCTTACAAAGGCTATCGCTTATCTCAAGTCAAGTCAGAATGCAGATGCCGGGTGGGGCGACTATGGAAGCAGCACGGTCAGCGCAACAGCGAATGTCCTTACCGCCTTCAATAAATATAGAAAAGACTTTCCTTTGGAGGATCAAATCTCAAGCGGCCTCGCATGGCTCGCTCAAAGACAGAACCCGGACGGAGGATTCGGCAACAGCCCGAGCACTGTCTATGATACCGCCTTGGCGGTGATGATCTTAAGAGAGTTTGATATCCCTGCTGAAGTGACGAATAAGGCAATGAACTATATCCTTAATCTCCAGTCGGAAAACGGGAGCTGGTACGACAGCCCTTATCAAACTGCCCTTGCGATCGAGGCGGTGTGGAATTCGACTGTTGAACCTGATCTGTCCATAAAAAACACCGACATATCATTCATACCAACTTCTATAACAAGCCTTCCTTCCAATATCGTCATTAATGCAGTGATATGGAACACGGGAAGGACAGGCGTGCCGGCCGCAAAGGTTGCTCTCTATGAAGGCTCCATTTCTGACGCAAATAAAATTGGCGAGCAGACACTCGCATTCCCTGGTCAATCCTCTGTGACAATTACGTTCAACGCTACGGCAAGAGGTGGCAGCGAGCACAGGTTCTATATTGTCGTTGATCCTGAAAACCTTATTAGAGAGCCAAATAAATCGAATAACACAGCACTTCAGATACTCCATCCGCAGGCAACATATGATTTTGAGATTTTGCCTTCTGGTATATCGGTATCTCAAAACCCCGTTGATATATTCAAGGATGTAAAGATTTCTTCAAAGATTACAAACAAAGGCACGATGAATGCCTACAATGTCCAGATCAAATATTATATTGACGAGGCAGGAACGCCGTTTGATATAGCTACTTCAACCGTTGATATCCCTGCAGGCGCAACGATTACGAATGAGATCACATGGAGGACAAACAAGGCAGGAGATAATCTTCCACTTACTGTTTTTGCAGACCCGTTTAATACATTTGCCGAGCTTTCAGAGGAAAATAATAAAGCGACTACAACTATTACTGTAAACAGCTCAACAGACCCGAATCTCACAATATCTTACAAAGACATAATAATTACCCCAACTCCTGTAAATGAAAGGGGAAATGCAAACGTTTCAGTAATAGTCAAAAACGAAGGATTCTCCGCTGCTAACAGCATAACACTTAACTTCTATAAAGGTGTGCCCGGAGTTGATGGAACGCTCCTCGGCAGCCGGACTATCCAAACGCTTAATACGGGCGAAAGCAAAAGTGTTTCAGTCGACTGGATGAATATCATGGATGCAGGTGAAAGGATCATTTATATAAAGGTCGATCCTGACAACTTAATAAAGGAGATCAGCGAAGACGACAACGATGCTTTTGTGTTGCTTGATATCCTAAGCCTCCCTGATCTGGCAATCTCGGAGAATTCTATTGTCTTAACCCCATCAGCCCCGAAAGACGGTGATACTGTTTCGATCGAAGTGACTGTCAGGAACCTTGGGCATCAGAATGCTAACAATGTATCTGTCAAGGCATATGAGGGCAACACAGTCATCGGTGTACAGTCTATTTCTCTGATAGCAGAAATTTCCCAGGCAAACACTGCCTTTACTTATGACAGCGCAGGAAAGAGCGGAGCGCACAGTATCACTGTTGTGATAGACCCTGATAATACTGTTACAGAGCAGAGCGAGGATAATAACAGCGCAACAAAATCCTTCGGTGTCCAGGATGCAGACCTCTGGCTTACCGAGCCTTATATATCGCCTAACGGCGACGGCGTAAAAGACAGCACTCAGTTCTTCTTCAGGCTTGATACTCAGCAGACTGTGAAGGTTATTGTGGTAAATAAAAAAGGCGAGACAGTCAGGACTTTCAGCGGAACCGAACTCGAAAACGCAACAGGCGGCAATATCACATGGGATGGACTTAATGAAGGTGGAATGGTAGTTGCGGATGGACAATATCAGATAAAAGTGGTAGATGTAAGCAACAATACACTTGGAAGTCTGCTTGTTATCGTCGACAATAACCGCTCGCCGCTTACAGACGCGATAGGGACAAAGTATCTGCTGAACTCCAATCTTACCTGTTCATTGCCATATCTTTACTATGACCAATGGAATTGGCTTCCCGATGGAAGTGGGATTGTTTTCAATATCAATTACGCCAATCAAGATGCATTTGAATTCCCGGCAGGTGTTTATGCCATGGC
>JAKAKQ010000114.1 GCA_021813425.1 Nitrospirota bacterium | reverse complement strand
ATAACCGTAAATTGCGTACTGTGAGATTGCTGCAAGCCCTGCGGTGAAGATAATCTGGAGTATGTCCGTACCGACTGTTGTCATTGAGGAGACACCGAATACATAAACGAACATCGGGAAGGTTACAAATCCTCCCCCCACACCCATTATGGCCGCCAGAAGACCTACAACGACACCACCGATGGCGACGATAACGCCTGAGATTTTTCTGCCGCCAGGAACATAGTCCTCGTCAAATCTTATAGCAGGCGGGAGATTTAGTTTCTGTACCTTAAGGGCGAGGTCAGTCATGCCTTTTGAGCCGCCGCCGTGGGCATCGCCTGTGTCTATAGATTTTCTTGCCTTAATAAAGTCGATAAGGGCATAAAAACCGAGAAAACCGAGCAATACAGCATATACTGTGCTAATGAACGCCTCACTTAACAACGGGTCTTTGTTATACAATGCCTTGTTTATGGCTCCGCCTATAAAAGTGCCGCCAGCTGAACCCACAAGAAAGGCCGCAGCAAGTTTCACTGAGACATTGCCAAGTTTTTTATGTACTGCTGTTCCCATAATCGCCTTTGCGAATATATGGAAAAGATCCGTTCCAACTGCAAGGATACCCTTAACGCCTGCTGCCATCAGAGCAGGGGTGATGATAAATCCCCCCCCTGCGCCAATACATCCTGTAATCAGTCCTGCACATAAGCCTATAGCTATAGACACAAGAAATATATTGGTTGAATAGAATGCCGGGGCATATGCGGTTTTTCCCCCCAGCATATCTCCTGCCTCTAATAAAGACACTGCGAGTATCGGTACAAGCAGAGCCAGAAGAATTAACATCTTCTTACGATTTTTTAAAATACTCATCGAGACCTCAAAGTCCCATCTGGCATGCTGAATAGATGCCATCTTCAAAAACTCAAATACACTTCTTCCAATTCCCATTTCCTTTTTCCTCCTTTTTAATTGTCATGCTGAATTTATTTCAGCATCTTTCTCATCATCTTTTGAGACCCTGAAATAAATTCAGGGTGACATTTTCACTATGCCACTGAAGGCATCTCGCCCTTTGAAACCACCACTAACGGGCATTTCATTTTTTTCCATGCATCCGAAAGTGCTTTTTCGCCTGTCTTGCATTCAATATCAAGCTCTGGTGTTGAGCCAACTATTACAAACAATATCTCCCTCCTTTTCTCTGTATAATCAAGAATTGCTTTTTTCATGCATCCATCTCTTGTGACCACACTGCATCTGATACCTTCTTTTTCAATTTCTGATACGAACTCTTTTAAATCTTTGTTTTTAGCCTCCGACTTTGTCAGATAGAGGATATCCATGCCTGCTTCGATCCTTTTACTTATGTTCAAGGCATACTTAAGAACACTCTTATCAAACACCATGTCAGAAACGGCAAGTAGTATTGTTTTCTTGCCTTTCAGAATTTCCTTTGCTGTTTCATGCTCCCCTGCCTCGGCGAAAGCAACCGATGCAAAGATATCCTCTAATTCTTTTCTGAGGCTTTTCATTATTTAACACCTCCTTAATCTTCGGTATTTACAAGTCCTGTGTGCTTGTTTTGCCGGGATATCAATTCCAATATCTATGCCAGAATCCGGGATCCAGATAACTATGTGGAATAATTGAATTTTTTGAGAAGTCATTATATTCCGGGCAAGACAACTATGTTGCAATATGCATCATAATCTCGGACATTTCTCAGAAACCTAATAAACCAGCCTTTTTAAGCAATGTTGCATCTTAATTGCCGATATTGCATTTTGCAATAAGTTGGTGTTAGAATCACCCGTGATTAAATTTCAGCCCAGCATACAGAATAAGGTCAAATATGGTTATTACATTTGCCTTGCCCTTATAGTCGTTGTTTCTCTCCTGAATTATCTTAATCTGAAGCGAATCGAAAGAAAGATTGCTTTCGGTTTTATCATCTCTGAGTTTTTTGATACGACCCTTGAGATGAGGAGATTTGAAAAGAACTACTTCCTTTATGAAGACAAAGAAGACTACTCTGAGAACTTACGATTTACAGAGAAGGCAGAAGATATCCTGCAGAGGAATAAGGAGGCTATAAAAAAACTTTCGATCAAGACAGATGTGTATTCCTTAGAAGGCGATATCCAGGAATATAAATATCTTGTGCAAAGGTATTATAAACTGGACAAGATACTCAATCCTGTTGACGCCTCTGCTTTGAAAGGCAAAATAAGAGAGAAGGGCAAGAAGGTCGTCACCGCCACGGAGGCCATATCCATAGCAGAGCGGAAGTATATCCAGTCATTGATATTCTCTTCTAAAATGGTTCTTCTTGCATCGATTGTTTTTCTTATTGTTGCCGGTTGTCTCATCGGTCAGTATCTGTCACGAATGGTTGTGAGGCCGTTAAAACAATTAGAGAACAGCATGCAGAGTATTGCGGACGGAAAGTTTGATACCTGCGGCACGCTTTCTACCGATTCATCGGACAGGGAAATATTATCTCTCAGCAGTGCATGCAGCAGGATGATTAAGGAGTTGGAATTGAGGCAGATGAAGTTTATAATCCAGTCAGAAAAGCTTATCTCTCTGGGTACAATGGTCTCTGGCATTGCCCATCAGCTGAACAATCCATTGTCCAACATATCTACTTCCTGTCAGATATTACATGAGGAGATAGAGGATCCTGATATCAAATATAAAGGAGAACTTTTAGAGCAGATAGATGGGCAGGTGGAGAGGGCAAAGGCTATGGTTCATTCACTTCTGGAATTTGCAAGGAAGAAAGAATTCAAAAAAACACCGCTGCCATTGAAGGACTTAATGGAAGACACGGTTAGACTTCTAAAGGGAGATATCCCTACAAGTGTCGAGATAGGCACAGATATCCCGGAGGACGTCTGGATTATTGCTGATAAGCAGAGGATACAGCAGGCATTTTTAAATATTATTAAAAACGGCATTGATGCAATACCCGATGAAGGGGAGATTTCCATTTCTGCAAAGGAAGATAATAAAACTAAAACGGTAGAGATAAGAATTCAGGATACGGGTTCCGGCATAGAGCCCGGAAACATTTCAAAGATATTTGAGCCGTTCTTTACAACAAAGGATGATGAAAAAGGCTCAGGGCTTGGTTTGTTTGTCGCCCGTGAAATCATAGAAGAGCATGAAGGTATAATAGAGGTAAACAGCACGCCTTGGAAAGGAACAGTCTTCTCAATAAAACTACCGATAAAGGAGTCTTGATTTATGTACCGCAATGTAAAGATATTGATTGTTGATGATGAACAGATAGCCTTAAGGAATCTTGAGCATGTTATGGAAAAAGAAGGGTATGTGGTTACAGGGACTCAGAGGGGCCCGCAAGCTCTGAAACTGCTTGAGGAGCAGTGTTTTGATGTTGTGCTTACCGACTTAAAAATGGAAAAAGTTGATGGTATGCAGATATTGAAAAAATGCAAGGATCTCTACCCTGATACAGAAGTGATAATGATAACAGGATATGCAACTATTCAGTCGGCCATCCAGGCAATGAAGAAGGGGGCTTACGATTATATAGCAAAGCCTTTCAAGCTGGATGAGGTAAGACA
>JAKAKQ010000014.1 GCA_021813425.1 Nitrospirota bacterium | reverse complement strand
GGAAATGGCGGCGTTGCCAAAAGCACCACAACACAAACCCCTTTTCTCCACTTCAAATCATAGGGCTTTCCATCAGCAACGGCTTTCAGGAACTCACCCCATGGAGATAATACAAGCGCGGATTCTCCGTGGATTGTCGGATAACCAAACCTCGGCGTAGCTTCAAGCGGAATGGCGCCCTCTTCGTTTACTATGCAATTGATATCGAAACATCCCCTGAACTTTATTTTTCTCAGATACGGTGTGATTTTCTGAAGTGTTTCATTGAAAAGCTTGTTCTCTCCATCATCAAACCACATGAGAGTGCCCATCTCGGAAGTTTTTGGTCCCAGGCCGCCGGGAAAGAGCTTTTTATGCTCGATGTTCATCATTACAGGGCCGATCCAGTCTTTCCCGTTAAAGTATCGTGTAGCCGCCAATTCAACCCCAACTACTCGCTCCTGCAGGTCAATGGAATTGCAGGCGTCTTTATTGAATTTCGCATAGTTTTCGAGGAGCGCGCTTACATCGCTGCCGTCCGACCTCCTGCCGTCATAGGAAAAGCACTTGTCGGCATGGCCGTTTTGCTTTACGACCCAGCGTCTTTTGTTTTTCCTGACAAATTCCAGCGCTTCTTCAGCCGATGGAAAGTGCCGGGAGACAACGGTCTTCATTCCGCACTTTTTGAATATTTTCTGGGCATGACATCGGTCGAATTCAAGCCTGTCGGCGCCTTCTGAGCCGCCGACAACAGAATAACCGGCCTTTCTCAGTTCATCCTGTTCTTTGCCCCAGCCGGTCTGGTCGAAAATGATCAGGCCCACTTTGCCGATCCAGGACAGTTCTTTTTTCCTGTCTGCAACTTTTACGACGCCGAACCCGTCGCCGATTTTCCTGAAGTCTTTATCCTGAATGGCAATCTTTACACTATGCCCTTCATTTCTGAGCCTGATTGCCAGGTCAAGAGCATCGCCGTCTTTCGAGATTACTATTATTTTCATGACAGCTTCGCGGGAATCATAAACCCCCTCTTCAGCTTTCTTGTTCTCATCTTCTTATGGCAGATGCCTGCCTTCATATGGTTAACAATTTCTTCTGTCTCATCCTTGCCGCCACAACTGAAAACATCACATGTCACATAGGAATACTCAGGCCAGGTGTGGACCGAAATATGCGAGGCCGACAAGAGCAGATAGCCGGTAATGCCGTGAGGCGAGAACTTGTAGAAGTGCTTGTTCAGAACGGTAATTCCGGAATCGGCAATTGCCTTTGAAAGAAGTTTTCGAATAAAGGAAAGCGAATCCAGCTGTTTCTCATCGCAGCCGAAGAACTCAAGCAGGTAGTGAACGCCATCGGGCGGGCTGTTATGTAGGATTTTCATTTCAAAGTATGCGCCTGATGTATTCCTGTAGCTCGGTCCTCATAACGTCATATTCTTTTATGAGGAGTGTTGCAACTTCATTATTTGTCAAAATATCCTCTGCCATGTGATGACCCCTCCAGCAGCACAGATTCCACCTAATAGGCGGAACATGCTTCTGTTATCTATATTCAATGTAGAGTTTACTACATAGAATGTCGAAAAGACAATAACTTATCGTCATTAAAGGTTGTGTTAAAAAGCCTCCTGAAAAGCTGATTATTGATGGAGGTATTTATGGAACAAACAAGAAAGCTACTCGGAGCAAGGATAAAAGAGTTACGAAGACTTAGGGCCTTATCTCAGGAACAGCTTGCAGAAATGATCGACATTGACCCCAAACATCTTAGCAGAATAGAAGTTGGACGAAGTTTTCCGTCTATGGACACGCTGGCGGCAATGGCGAAATCATTACAGGTGGAAATGAAAGACTTCTTCGAATTCGCACATCAGAAAAAGTCTTCACAGGAACTGACAAAGGCTATATACAGCCTTCTCAAAGAAGCTGGAGAAGACAAACAACGCCTGATCCTGAAAGTCGTGCGCGCGCTCGTTCGATAGTCTAATACCTCTTCTCCTTCTTAACCACCTTCCCCGCAATCCGCAATAAAAAAAGTGTCCCATTCTGAAAATTGCTAGTCCTTCTTCCTGCCTTTGCCGCCGGTTATCTCTTTTCTGCCCTGCAAAAAATTACTCTCAGACACTATCGACCGGCCCAGCTTTCTTTCAATCTGCTTTCTGGTCGTCCCGGCAATCTGTCCCCCAGCCCTGGCATCATCTTTCAGCCTGGGCAGACCCTGAGTATCTTTTGTCTTGTGAATCTCGGTTGTTGTCCTTTTCTCCCTCGCCCCTTGCGGGAGAGGGTCGGGGTGAGGGGAAGAACAAGCATCTCTGACAGCCTGAAGCACTCCAGGAAGATTACTCAGCGCCTCATTATTCCAGAATCGCAAAATCCTAAACCCATTCTCAGCAAGATATGCGTCCCTTTCGGCATCCTTTTCTTTTGCCTCCTGATCGGTATGCTGCCCGCCGTCCAGTTCGATAACAAGGCGTTTTTCAAGACATATAAAATCCACAATATACTTGTTATCTATCGGCTGCTGTCTTTTGAATTTCAATCCGTGGAATTGTTTGTCTCTCAGGTGTCTCCAAAGTAACCGCTCGACCTCCGTGGAATTTTTTCTGAGGAGCCGCGCAAGTATGGTGAAGGGCTTCTCCATGTTATTCCCCCTCACCCTATCCCTCTCCCGCAAGGGGCGAGGGAATCTCCACAGAGCATTCTCGTTCTTTTGGTCGCAAGTTCAGGGTTCTCGATCTCCTGCACCCTCTCATAGCCCACCTTGGCAAGCCATCTTTTGAAGGGCTCGGCCTTGGGTGAAGGGATTGACTGGATAATGCGGAACATGCCTTCGGTGTTGGCGCAGTCGGTTTCGCGCAGTTTGCCGTCCGGAGCCTCTAATTTCAACCCGTGACAAAATGTCACGACTTCACTTCCTTCCTCTATAAGCCTTTGTTTTAATTTCCGCCAATAAGCCCCCGGATCAACACTGTCTGTCAATACGGCGCATACATCAACGACAGAGAACCACCACTCCTTGTTATGCAGGGTCCTTCTGATCGCCTTGCCCTTAAACAGGGCGATATGATTATTCTGTTCTTTATCGCTCTTCATTTCTTCCAGAATTTTAGCACGCTGTGAAACTCAATACCTCTTCTTCTTCTCCACAATCTTCCCGACGATATTATACCTGTCCCCCTTCTTAAGCTCTATATCCGGATACTTCGGATTAAGCGGATGCAGGACCTTTGTATCCCCGTAAATCCTGAGCTGCTTGAAGGTGGCTTCTCCATTGTCTTTCATAAATTCATATAAATTATACAAAATATCAACAAGGAAATCTTAAAGAGGAAGAAGTATGGTGCCCCCTGCACGCCTCGGCGTACAAGCAGGAATCGAATCCCGACATCCTTCGGGATTTAGGAAACCTCAAATGTATGGGAAAAAGGTTGGCGCCCCCTGCAGGAATCGAACCTGCGGCACCAGGTTTAGGAAACCTGTGCTCTATCCGACTGAGCTAAGGGGGCCCAGGGGTTGTGAACTATTGATGAGGGCAAATGCTTATATAGCGGTCGTCGGTTAGCATTTCAAAAATCTTTTCAACAGCCTCGGCTGCATCGACCGCTGGAACAACG
>JAKAKQ010000174.1 GCA_021813425.1 Nitrospirota bacterium | reverse complement strand
AACAAGATATCTTTGTCAAGAAGTATTTTTCATACTTCAATTAATCTGTCTAACTTTAGCATTAAAGCAACGCTTTCCCCAAGAGCACTTTCTGCTTGAATTCCTGCCCTGCATATACTAACCTTTACATAGAAAGGCATTAACAGAATTAGGAGGGACCCATGCTGACAAAGATCGTTGCAAAGAAGAAGGACGGCGCCATGATTAAAGGCACAACAGGAGATTTCCTTCCCTACAGGAACATGTTCCATCTGAATCCCGACGGAAAAGCCGGCGCTACTGCGGAGGTTTTTGTCGATGACCTTAAGGCTGTCTTTTTTGTGAAAACACTTGAAGGCTGCAGGGAACCCCATAAAAAGCCTTCCGGCAAGCCCGTCCCTGCAATGCAGTCTGTTGAACATCAAATTCGGGTTACCTTCATGGACAATGAGGTCATAGAAGGTTATTCTCACAGCTTTCATCTTGACAGGCTTGGATTTTTCATGACACCTGCTGATCCTAACGACAACAACGAAAGAATTTTTGTGGTGCTTTCCTATGTCAAGAGCATCCTGGCTGACGGCAAGTCAATCGACCTCCATGCCGGTGCGCTGTCTGAAAAGACATGCAAGATATGCGGGAAGAAACTCGATCTCAGCTGGAAATTCTGCCCCTTTGAAGGCTCAAAAATAAAATAAAACCGAGCGATATATGCCATTTTTATTAAAAAAAGAAACTACCTGATGTTTATATTCGCTGTCCTTTCGATTGCCTTCTACCTGCTTGGATCTTACAGGACGATTTTTATATGGCCCGGATTAATACTTCAGCTGGCATATTTATTTTCAAGGGGAATACAACTCTCAAGGTTGCCTCTTGTCGGGCCGCATGACACCCTTTTCTTCCTGTCTGCCTCCTCAGTGATCTTTGCGGTCCCGATAGCTCTGAAAATCAGGAACAGGCAGAGGTTTCTTAATTCTGTAACGGTATTAGCTCTGTTTTTTATCTTTCTTTCTCTGCTGTATAAACCTCACAATTATCCGCTGCCTCCTGTTTTGAAGACCTTCTGGTTCGAGACACATGTTGCCTTTTCATTCTTCTCCTATGCATTGTTCGGGATCGCAGCCGTGATCGGGATATTGTTTCTTCTTAACAAGGAAGAGAAAATTGAAATCCTTCAATATAAGGCCATACTTGTCGGTTATTTTCTTTTCTCTGCTGCGATGGTCTTCGGCGGCATCTGGGCATATTATGCATGGGGCACTTACTGGCTCTGGACGCCAAAGGAATTATGGACTGTGATACTATGGTTGTTCTATAGCCTTTATCTTCATGCAAGGCTGAGACAGTGGTGGACAGGCAGGCCGTCTGTCATACTCGGGATAATAGGTTTTGTGATCGTGATGTTCACATATCTTGGAGTGAGTCTGTTTATGAAAAGCTCGCATACGTTTTAAAATTGAAATACTATGATGTGCTTATATAGTATTGACTCTGGGCAGTATGTCATTCCCGCTTGTCGGGAATCCTTTTTGCTTCTAAGAAAGATGTCCCGAATCAAGTTCGGGGCATGACAAAGAAGGATATCTCAAATCAATGTCCACACTATTATGAGAACGTTATCAATATTAACTGAGAAATGAACATATTTAGAAAAATACTTGATTTCTTCCTCTCTTTGAGGACTGCGATATGGCTTATTCTAACTTTGTTACTCCTTCTCTTATACGGCTCTGTCATAATGCCTGTCAAAGAGGAGTTTCAGGGTTTGCAGACGCTGCCGCTCTTTCAATGGATGCTTGAAAACCCTTTTGATGTAACCTGGTGGCTGTGGGGGTCAATCGGGATTTTATCCCTTCTTACGGCAAACACAATTTTATGCAGCATAGAATCTATTTTAAAAAAACGTGAAGCCAGACAGTGGCTTTTGATAATATCGCCGCAGATCGTACATATCGGATTCCTCTTTATACTCCTTGCCCATCTACTAAGCTCATATGGCAGTTTCAAAGGCACGGCATTCGTATACAAGGATACTGTGCTTGCGTTGCCGAATGGGCTTGAGGTCATGTTCGAGGAGATAAGAACAAGTGTTGATCCGTCGGGCTATGTAACTGACTGGTCTTCCGATATAAGATATTTCAAGGAAGGCAGTCCCTTGAGCAGCGATGTGATAAGACCGAATAGTCCTTCTTTTAAGGACGGACTGGGGATTTATATTAAGACCGTCAAGGTTGCGCCTTTCCCGGTTGCCATGATAGAGGTAAGCAGGGACCCCGGCGCTTTATGGGCTTTGACAGGGGGCATATTGTTTATGGGAGGGATAATTACACTTCTGATGCTTAAGATAAAAAGAGAAGAGGAGTGAGGATAGCAAATATAAACTTGCAGATAACTTAAAAAAATTGGATAATCATACATGGCTGGCGGGAACAAATTTAAGGGTCTGAGCCACAAAAACAAAAAATCTTCTTCTGCCGGCATTTCTCAAAAGATCATTAATCTCCTTGAAATCTATACCGCTTTAGCACAAAACAAATATCCTTCTGTCGAGAACCTCAAAGAACGATTTGAGGTATCAAGCCGGAGCATTTTCAGGTATCTCGAAATTATCAATATTATAGACCCTATCGAGTTGGACAAAGAAAGACTGGGATATAAATTCAAACATGGTGATCGAATAAAGAAACTGGCCCTTTCCGAAAACCAGCTTTTGATGCTTCTTACTATGGGCGAGACCGTTGCCCATTTGGGAGAGCCTCTAAAGGAAGAATTTCAGAAATTTATCGGTAATATGACCAACATTGCAAAGGTTCCTTCAGAAAAAAAGAAGACTTCTATTGTCATTAAAATCCCTGATGCCTTTGAAACTGACAGGTTAAACGAATATTTTCATGCAGTTTTTGCCTGCATTAATGAGAATCGTTCAATTGACCTTGCATACAAGACACGTGAAAGCAAGGAAGCAACGGAACGCAGGGTGGATCCCTATGGCCTGGTTTTTTATGAAGGTTCTTGGATTCTTATAGGTTATTGTCATCTCAGGGATAAAATCAGACGTTTTGCACTCGACAGGATATCGGACTTAAAAGAAACATGGCGTTACTTTAAACCAAAAGATAACTTTAATCTGGAAGAGCACCTTTCGCACAGCTGGGGGATTTATGACGAGAAGGAGGTACAGGTTACTATTCGGTTCGCTTCTGAAATAGCAGACCTCGTTACGAGGAAAAAAAGCTGGCATCTGTCGGAAAAAAGGACAATGCTTACAAACGGGGATGTGGAGCTTTCCTTCACTGTCGCAGGGGTAAGAGAGATTAAAAAATGGATATATACATGGTTGCCATATGCAGAGGTTATCAAACCGGGGTGGTTTAGGGAACAGGTAAAAGAGGAACTTTTCAAATCATCAGGGAATCATTCATAAGGGGAATCAATGCATGAAATAGAATATCTTATGTATTTATCTTCGGAACAAGTTGACAGACTGAGAGTCTATGCTCAAAAAGAAAAAGGCGAGATACTTGAATTTGTTGTCCAGTATGAGGCCATTATTCTTGACGAATGGCAGCCAATAGTAAGATATGACACTGCACATGGCTTTGCTCATAAGGATATAATAAAGCCAAAAGGCAAAACTATAAAACAACCTTTATTTTTTGAAACATATAACCTTGCTTTAACATATGCAACGCTTGATTTAAAGTTAAATTGGAGGCAATATAAAGATAGCTTTGAAAAGGAGATAACAAATGACTAAAGATGAAATTATAAAGAATAATTTAGACCTTCACGCTGAATGGATGAAATATGTGTTCGATAACCCTGATGTACTTGACAGGATTCCAAAAGGAGCTGTAGTTGTAATACTGCCGGAAGATGATGAGGCATTGTACAGTGAAAACTATAAGGTTCTGGAAGAAAACAGAAAAAAAGGAATCCCTGTATTTGTTGTCAGAATGAAAACCCCCAGACCCCGGATATCTAATATTGAGATAATCGCAGCGTAAAATTCTGAATGAACGCATATGCCTTTCAGTATTAGATTGGACAAGGTAACGGAAGAACTTCTGGAAAAGGCAGCAAAGCTTTCCAAGACTACCAAGAGTGAAATAATAAGAAAATCAATAAGGGAAGTCAGGGCTCCTATTGTCAATAAAAGTAAACTGAACCCTTCTGAGCTTGTTAAAATCCTTATAGAGAAGCATCCCGGGAGCGGCAGAGGAGACCTTGCATCACGTTCCGAAGAAATCCTTAGGGAAATACTAAGGAAGAAACCTAATGCTCGAAGTTGAGATAAAAAATAGATTAGGGAAAGTTATTATAAAAAAGTAAATCAATCCCTTGAGCAGGAGGAAATAAATAAATGGGTTTAAATTATAATCAAAAATCACTTTTAATATCCCTAAAAATAGTTGCAAAAGCACTTAATGAAAAAGGAAGAAACTTAACAGGACTTATAGGGGAACTATCTGTCTGTGATAGAAAAAATATGAAGTGGGATCCGTCAGATGGATATGACTGTATTGACAATGAAGGCAAAAAGGTAGAAATAAAAACAAGGCGTGATTCGAAAGGTGGGACAATTAAAAAACAAGGCAGACTCGGCCGATATGGAAAGAAGGGCAAATACAATTTTGACTATGGACTCTATGTTGAGCTCGATAACGGCTTTGAAATTACTAGAATTTATAAAATCCATAAAGCTGCCATAAAAAGACTTGAAGAACAAGAAAGAGAAAGTCGTGGGGTACATATTTCAGCTATATTAAAGATAGGAAAAAGTATTTTCTGACATACTGTTGTCTTACATGAATGCTACAAATTAGAATATTAAAGAAAATTTATTTGCAAAATACTCGGAAGGCACAATGAATAAAGGAAATTCATCAAAAGTGAATGAAAAGCCGCGAGTTTCTGATAAAAGCAGATTGATTAAAAAGTTCATAGAACGTAGAAAATGGGAAGATTATAAAATTGCTTTAGGTAAAAAGAATAGAGGTCAAGGAATTTATGTGCTTTATTCTGACAATAAAATTTATTACATTGGCTTGTCTAAATCCAGCTTAAGAAGTCGTCTTAGAAAGCATGCTATAAAAGATCGTCATAAAGGCAAATGGAATTATTTTTCATTCTACCAAATAACACGCACAAAATATATTAAAGATATTGAATCAGTAGTGTCCGGTAAATATTTATAAAGATACGGTCTGTTCCTTATACTTGTTGGAAATAGAAGTGATCAAACCCTATACCAGCAAGGAGGAACAGACCATGAACAAAGTATACACGATATTCTCAGAGTTGTTGAAACTTTGTCCGAGATATCATTTTGATAAAGCAGTAGAGCAGTATCAAGGAGACCGATACGTGAAAACTTTCACGACATGGCAGCAATTTATGGCAATATTGTATTCGCAGATCACGCAGAAGGACAGCCTGCGGGATATTGTAACGGGATTGTCGGCTCATGCTTCCCGATGGTATCACCTTGGGCTGAGTGGAATATACAAGAGCACACTTTCTGATGCCAATGCCAAACGTGACTATCGCATGTATGAAGGGCTGTTCTACCATCTTTTGACTCGGTGCAAAAACCTGACACCCAAGCATAAGTTCCGCTTCAAGAATCCTCTGTATACGATTGATGCCTCGACCATAGATTTGTGTCTGTCTGTTTTTCCCTGGGCAAAGTTCAGGACGGCCAAAGGAGCAATTAAACTGCACTGTCTCTATGACCACTCCGGAGCACTACCAACATTTCTAACCGTTACTGACGGCAAGAAGCATGAGGTGAGGGTGGTGAAGGACCATACTTTTCCCCTATTACCGGACAGCATCGTTTCGGTTGATAAGGCGTATATCGACTATACATGGCTGAATTCATTAGATGAGCAAGGGGTCTGGTTTGTTACCAGGGCAAAGACCAATATTGATTATGCGGTTATCGGACAGCATCCCATCTCCAGCAAAAAGGTCTTGAGCGATGAAAGTATTTCTCTTCAGGGACCCCTGACAAAGTCCAAATATTCAAAAGAACTCAGGCTTATCAGATATTACGATGAAGAAAGGCAGAAGATTCTAACGTTCCTTACGAATAATTTCAGGCTCGCTGCGACAACGATTGCACAAATCTACAAGTCCCGCTGGCAGATCGAATTGTTTTTTAAATGGATCAAGCAAAACCTTAAGATAAAGTCGTTTCTGGGAACCAGCAAGAATGCCGTGCTGACTCAAATCTGGGTGGCGATGTGTTATTACCTGCTGCTGACCTACATCAAGTACCAGACAAAATACGGGTTCTCGTTATTGCAACTCAGTCGTGTTATCAGGGAAATGCTTTTCGAGAGAAAGGCTTTAATCGATATCCTGACCCTGAAGCCCGATAGCCTAAAAATACGACAAGATGAGCCCCTTCAGGGTGCTCTATTTTAACCGGACAGCAATGATATTGAATCTCTTATGTTGAGAGTTATTCATCCACCCGGCAATCGGGTTAAAGGCAAATTCAAAAAGAAATACGATTTAAATAAAAAAACATAAGGCAATAAAATGAGACACAAAACCATTCATAAAAAAGCCCTATTCATAGATGAATTTGTTGACAAATTCAACCAGATAAGAAAAAGAAAGAATTTCCCCTACAAAGCCGTTGGCACTATAATTAAATTGCTTTTTCAAAAATCAGAGTTTTTAGGAAAAGGTGCTTTTAAAAATGTTTATTATATTTCCTCAAGAAAAAAGGATTTAGTTTTAAAATTAAGTAAGAAAAAATATTTGAAAAATGACATGAAAGTTTATAATAAAATACCCAAAAGTATTAGAAATAGATATCACGCTAAAATATACTGGCATACAAAATACTGTTTAATTCAAAAATGGGGCAATCAAAATAAAATATCTAAAAGAGATAAGCGGTTGATAAATCTGAAGAATAAACTCAAACCTTATGATTTAATAGACATTAGACCAGCCAATGTAGGTTTTGTTGATGGTAAACTGAAAGTGCTGGATGCACTAATAAAAAAGAAAAGAAAGAAATAAGAAATTGCGCTTCACATAATGGCTGCTTCTTTTTGATTTAAAATGATCTTTTTTACGAAATATATCTACAGAAATATCATATCCTTCCAGAATTTTATCATTTCCCCTATCCCCTCTGACATACTGCTGTCATGGATAAATGCTATGTTAAAAAAAGCATCAATCAAAGTTGTCTTAAGAAAACTTAAACCATATCCATGAAATGAAATAAAATGACAAGTTTAAACCCATTCATAAAAGAGATATTATCTTCTAAAATATTTACTCTTTGGGAGGCGGAAACAAGAAGCATTCCGGGTGTATATACAGGTCAAGCCAGATATATATCCTCTATGCTTTCCCGGTCTAAGACGATAAGTTTTACTTGTTTCCAAAAAAATATAACCGGAATACTGCCATAGCCGGCACATGGATGTATCTCTCTAAAGACCTCAGCCACGAATATCTTGTTACTGTCTTTGGACAGCGTAGAAGGTCCGGAATATATCGTCCGGCAGATTTTTCCGGTTTTCATATTTCCTTTGGCACTTATAGTCAGGTTCAATTCTCGCCAGCCTGCATCTCTATCTTTCAGAGAATGATTTCACAATTCTCCAATACGGAAATCCTGATTTTTCACAATCATCCAAGAAATATAGTCACTGACCTGCTTTCACAGATATTAGATTGGGACCCGTTGCCGTCAAATACTGATCGTAACACCATGTCCAGTTTTAAATATGAAACCATTGTCCACTGGTTAGCCGCAGGGCATGCTTTTAATGTCCGTTTTTTTCTAATAGAAAACAAGCGGCTGCGCGAAATCTGCCTGCCGTCTTTAGAAGCAACCCTGAATATCTTCAAAGAGATTAAAATATGAATTCACATTAATTATTCTTACTGACATACTGCTGTCATTGACAATTGCTATTCTTTAAATAAGACAATAACGACTATCAATAATCCATAAACAATACTTTCAGGAGTAATATGAAAGATAGGTTTCCCTGGCATAGAATGCATATAGGGTCATCTCACCCGATGTCTGCTTCACGGCTTATGTTCAGATCTTCATTTGAAAAGAAAAAGACATATGAATATTTGCTTAATATTATTAAATCGCCTTTTTTAACTTATAAGCCTCTTGAATTATTACAATTTTCATCTGATGTTTTAGGCAAAAAGACTGTCATTTCCCAGATTAAAAAAGTCCAGCCTCAGATCACAAAAAATGAAAATTATGATATGTGGATTGAAAACGATGAGTTGATAGAGAAAACTTCGAAAAAAACAGCCGTCAAATGTCTGAAAATTAAAATATTGCCTCTGCTCTATAAAAAGCTTCAGAGGCTTGGTGATTGTCATGACAAAGAATTGGAAAGTCGCTTGATAAATATTCAGAAGACCTTCAGACTGACTGACGAGGAAACAGATATACTATTTCTTTATTATTTGCTGAGCACCTCATCCATATTGCGTGATCATCTGGACAATCTACCCGATGGAATAACTTCTTTAAGCTCTTATTTAAGATTCAAAAATTGCGGTCATTTTATATTAGGGCTCAATCACCGTTCTCTTGTCAGCACACTTTCCAGGGGGATACTTTTAAAAATTCAACTGTTACGGGTTGATGTTGAAGACCATGCGCTCGGGATCAATGACTGGTGCAGAGAATATCTTTTAGATGTAGGAAAAACCAATCTGGAGCACGAGTTTTTTATAAAGGAAAATAATACCGAATTGGAAGTTTCCGACTTTGATTTGCCTAAAGACGAGCTTCTTGTGCTGCATGATCTTTTGAAAGCCAAAGGAAGATGCAATATCCTTTTTTATGGAGCGCCCGGGACCGGGAAAACCTCTTATTCAAAGACCATAGCAAAAGAATTAAAGAAAGAACTCCTGACTGTGAAAGTCCCGGAAGAGGATGATCACAAAATCAGGTTGCAGGCAATTCATGCAACAATAAACCTTTCTGATAAGAAGAGCTCAATAATACTAATTGATGAGGCCGATGAAATATTAAATACTTACAGCTCTTTTTTCTTTAAGAGCAAAACCAACAAGAGCTGGATCAATAATCTTCTAAATAACCACGATAGAAAGATCATCTGGATAGTTAACCGTTCAACTGAAATAGACCCCTCCACCATGAGAAGATTTTCCTTTTCACTGGAATTCAAAAAACTACAGTCAAAGAACAGGACAAGAATACTGCGTCACGAACTAAGGAAGAAAAATCTCGACGGTTATTTCACTGAAAATGAACTGTTGGAATTGTGCAGGAATTATTCTGTGGATGCCGGCGGCATTGTCAATGCGATCAGTACCTTTAATATCAACAAGAAGCAGAAAAAGGATGTAATCCTGAGAAAAATCAGGGCGGTATTGAAGAATCACGAGAAAGCTATCGGAGAGAAGAAAACTGCTCACTCAAACAAAAAATCATTTGACGACTATTCCTTGAAAGGACTGAACACCTCACACAAGCTTAATGAGATCATCCCTATTCTAAGACAGTTCGATGCAGCTCAAAAGACGCACTCTCTTTCTCTTCTTTTTTATGGACTGCCAGGGACCGGAAAATCGGAATTTGTCCATTATCTTGGAAATTTGCTTGAAAAAGAAGTGCTTCTTAAAAGATGCAGTGAAATTCAGTCAATGTGGGTTGGAGAGACCGAAAAGAACATAGCTTATGCCTTTCAGGAAGCGCAAGAAAATAACAGCATCCTGTTTTTTGATGAGGCAGACAGCTTTCTATTCCCCCGAAGTTCTGCTGTTCGTTCATGGGAAATAAGCTTCACAAATGAGATACTCGCTCAACTCGACTCGTTTACTGGCATTGTAATTTTTGCCACCAATGACATTGACGGTTTAGACCATGCAGCCTTAAGGAGATTTAAATTCAAGATAGAATTTCGCCCGTTGACACCTGAGGGCAATATCCATTTTTATAAAAATTTGCTGGACCCATTGGCACAACAGGTCAACGCATTTTCTATAGATAATGCCAAGCAGCTTAAAAGTATCAGAGGCCTTACCCCTGGTGATTTCTCAGTTGTGAAAGATCAGTTTATGTTTGTCGACCCCTCAACCATTACTCATCAGAAATTGATTGAAGCCTTGATGGGTGAGGTAATGCATAAGAAACAGCAGAGGGCTATAAGCGGCTTTGGGACAGCTTAGAGAAGTAATAATAAGATCGAAAGTAAAGCGACATCTCAGCTTGTTTTGTCATTCCGGCTTGTCCGGAATCTTTCTTTGTTTCCAGAAGGATTCCCGACGCACTTCGCTTGCGGGAATGACAACTTGTGAGGCTTTACTTATGATCTCCTTAGTAATAAAACAACTGTGCTGCAATTTTATCTCACTGACATACTGCTGTCACTTCACTATGATAATGTAATTTTATGGAAATCGAATATAGGATAGAGCGCAAGGATATTGAGGCATATTACCAGTACCATTTTCACTCTTCTCCATCTGTCAGGCGTTCACACGAAAGGGGTTATTTCTGGCAGACTGCTGGATTTATAGCCTTGTTTATATTATTTGCCAATAAAGAGGACATAGGGAGTGTCTTTTCATGGATGATCGCTTTTATTGTCTGCCTTCTTCTTTATCGGTTTTCTGCTTACCGGAATATTAAGGAGAGCGTAGACAGATTTGAAAAAGAGGGCCGCAACAAAGGCATCTGGGGGATAAACAGACTCACTCTGAATGAATATGAGATGCTGGAGACCTCGGCAATCGGGGAAAGCCGTACATTATGGACAGGGGTAGAACGTGTAGTCCAGAACAAAGACTACATTTTCATCTATGTAACTGCCGTATCAGCATTTATAATCCCCAAGCGTGCCTTTAAGGATAATCAGGAGGCAGAAGTCTTTTATAATGCTGCCAAGACTTATCATGAAAACGCAACTTCTCAATATCCTGCAGCAGGCGAGAAGGGTCAAACCTTCATTCTTCATTTCTGAGAAGCCGTTTCAGTGCGAGTAAGTAGGTATCAACGATTATCGCAACCTAATATTGACATATCCACTTTTTGTACGTACACTATACGTATAAAGGAGATTTCCAATGCAAAAAAAGCTGACCATAACCGTAGATGAGGAAGTCTATGAAGGTCTTCATAAGACCATCGGCCCCCGTAAAATAAGTAAATTTGTTGAGGGATTGGTTCGCCCGCATGTAATACACCCGAATTTGGAATTGGCCTACTCCCAGATGTCAAAAGACAAAAAGCGAGAGACAGAAGCCCTGGATTGGGCAGAGACGACTTTTAAGGACATAGCGCATGAAAAGAGGTGAGGTCTGGTGGGTTAATTTTGATCCCTCTGTCGGCGGTGAGATTAGAAAAAAACGGCCGGCCGTAATCGTTAGTAATGATGCATCAAACAAGTTCCTCAATCGAGTTCAGGTAGTTCCTCTAACCAGCAAGACGGATCGTCTTTATCCAAGCGAGGCACCGGTTTTATTTGACGGGAAAGAAAGCAAGGCTATGGCCGATCAGTTGGCAACTGTAAGCAAATTGCGACTGTTTAAACGTGCGGGCATTATTTCGGAGAAAGATATGCTCAGAATTAGTGAGGCGATCAAAATCCAGTTGGATATTCACTAAAAACGAGTTAATAAGCAAATACTCCGGTTGCGGAATAGCTACTTTTTGATTTCGACATAAGGTTGTTGCCCGCGCCGCTGGCCTCAAACGTGAAGGATCGAACCTTAATAATTATTACACCCTGCGGTCTTCCCGAAGGCTTTCGGGATTCTAAATTTCTGTCATTACGGCTTGTCCGGAATCTTTCAGAAGGATTCCCGACGCGCTTAACTTGCGGGAATGACACTGAAAATAAATGTACAAAATTTAGACGCTTTGCGGTCTTTCCCGTAGGGTTCTTAATATTTTTTAAGAAAACAATGTGCTATAAATAATATAAGAGGTAAAAGACATATGCCGGTATTTGTGGTGCATGAGCATCATGCGAAAAGGCTGCATTTTGATCTGAGGCTCGAGATGGAAGGTGTGCTCAAATCGTGGGCGGTCCCAAAGGGGCCTTCGATGAACCCTGCTGACAAAAGGCTTGCCATTATGGTCGATGACCACGACCTCGATTATGCAGGTTTTGAGGGTATAATCCCAGAGGGCATGTATGGAGCAGGCGATGTGATGATATGGGACAGCGGAACTTACGAATTAAAGTCCGGAGACATCAAGACAGGCAAACTGGAGGTTGATTTTAAAGGCAGAAAGCTCAAAGGCATATTTGCCCTTGCGAGGATGTCGGGGAAGGAAAAGGAATGGCTACTGATAAAGAAAAACGATCAATTCGCCGACAGGGATTTCATATTAAAGACTGTTAAGACCTTTTAACTATATCTGTTCTTTTCTTGACAAACAATCATTATACTCCATATAATTTCAAGAGAATTATGAGTCAAACCTTACAAGAACTCTACGACCTTGGCACCAAACTTTATGAAGAAGGCAAGCTCAGCGAAGCAGAGCCTCTTCTGAAGGAAGTCATAAGGATTAATCCCAGATATGCTGACGTGCATAACAAACTTGGGATAATCAGCAATCTGAACGGTGATCTCAAACAGGCCGCAGAACATTTCGAAAAGGCGCTTGAACTTAACCCAAGATATACAGAGGTATCTCTCAACCTTGCTGTAACATACAATGACCTTGGCGAGTTCAAAAAGGCTCAGGAGGTCTTTGCAATGGCTGCTCAGATCGCTCATCCTGACCCTGATGCGATTGACCCTTTCATAGCAGGGAAACTGGCTAACGAGCATTTCAAGATCGGCAACATGTACCTTGAATTCAACATGAACGACGAGGCCATAGAGGAATATAAAAAAGCGATCAAACTCTATCCAAAACTGGCGGATGGGCATACAAAGCTCGGGATCGCGCTCAGGAACAAGGGGCTTGTCGAAGAGGCGATCGTCCATTTTATAAAGGCAAAAGCGATCAATCCGAACTACGGGCCTGCATGGGTGCAGCTGGGGTTGAGCTATTATATGGAAGGGCTTACCGGACTTGCATATGAAGAGTGGCAAAAAGCCCTTGACAGCAATCCCAACCTTAAAGAAGCGGAAAACTACCTGAAGCTCTTAAAAAAAGAGGAAAAGTAATCCGAAGTGTCCCTGCTTGATGTAAGGGATCTTGACATCTACTTTAAATCCACAAAAAATCCCGTCCCTGTCGTATCAGGTCTAGCTTTTAATATCGAGGAGTCGGAGATATTCGGCCTTGTAGGAGAAAGCGGCTGCGGCAAGAGCATTACTGCGCTTTCGATAATGGGGATCCTGCCCCAAAATGCGTTTGCACAGGGAGAGATATTCTTCAGGGAAAAAGACCTCTTAAAGTTCGACAGGGAATCCATGCGGCAGCTAAGGGGTAATGAGATAGCTATGATATTCCAGGAACCGATGACCTCTCTTAACCCTGTCCTTACAGCAGGATACCAGATCGCTGAGGTGCTTGTTACACACCGGAATATGTCAAAAAAAGAGGCAATGGACAAGGCAATCGAGCTTCTTAAGGATGTAAGAATGCCTTCCCCTGAAATAAGGGTTAAAGAATACCCGCATCAAATGTCAGGCGGGATGAGGCAGCGTGTGATGATAGCTATGGCGATAGCATGCAACCCTTCACTCCTTATAGCTGATGAGCCTACTACAGCCCTTGACGTTACAATACAGGCGCAGATACTCGAACTGATACAGGGGCTGAGACAAGAGCGCAAAATGTCCATAATGTTCATAACTCATGACCTTGGTATAATAGCCGAAAATGCAGCAAGGGTCGGGATAATGTATGCAGGAAGGCTTATGGAGATGGCTGAGACAAAAGAGATTTTTAATAACCCGAGGCATCCTTATACAATAGGCCTTTTAGAGTCCCTTCCAAAGGAAAAAGGGAGACCGCTTATCCCGATAGCCGGTTCTGTGCCACGACCTGAAGAGCTTCCTTTAGGATGTAAATATTCAGAGAGATGCAGATACTTTATTGATGAATGTGCAAGGGAAGAACCGCTCTTCAGGGAGATTTCGAAAGGCCATTTTGTCAGATGTATCAGGGCGGAAGAGATTAAATGGAACTCTTAAGGGTCGAATCTCTAAAGAAACATTTTGAAGTCAGGAAGATACTCAAAGGCGCTGACGGCGTTTTAAAGGCTGTTGACGGGATCGATTTTTTTCTGCAGGAAGACAGGGTGCTGGCGCTTGTGGGCGAAAGCGGATGCGGCAAATCCACTGTTGCAAGGCTCGTCCTGAGACTTATTAATCCGACATCAGGCAGCGTTTTATTCAGGGGAAAAGACGTTTTCAAGCTTCACGGCGATTCAATTAAATCATTCAGGAAATCTGTCCAGATAATATTCCAGGACCCCTTTGCATCCCTGAACCCCAGGAGAACAGTTTATGATACTGTTTCAGAGCCTTTGATAATCCATAAACTCGTGCCGCATTCCAGCATGAAAGATGCGGTTGTGGAGATTATAGGGAAGGTCGGCCTGAGACCGGAAATAATAAACCGTTATCCTCATGAATTCAGCGGAGGTCAGAGACAGAGGATATGCATTGCAAGGGCCCTTGCGGTCTCACCTGAAGTTATAGTGGCTGATGAGCCGCTTTCAGCCCTCGATGTTTCGATCCAGGCCCAGATACTGAACCTCCTGCTTGACCTCAAGAAGAAATCAAGGATATCGTTTCTTTTTATAAGCCATGACCTGAGAGTTGTGCATTACTTCAGCGACATGGTTGGTGTTATGTACCTCGGGAAAATTGTCGAACACTCAAAGACAGAGGACCTGTTTGAAAAGCCGCTTCACCCTTATACGGTTGTTCTCCTTGAGTCGGCTCCGCAGATAAGACATGGAGAAACAGGCAGGGCGTATAAAGCGCCTCTGAAAGGTGAGGTGCCGAGCCCGATCAATATACCTTCCGGATGTCCGTTCCATCCGAGATGTCCCAGGAGATTTGAGCCATGTGACAAGATTGTTCCACAGTTAAAAGAGAGTCATGGAAGGCTTGTGTCATGCCATCTCTGGAACCCCTATTGACAAGGATTACAGTTTCTCTAATCTCCTCTTGAATTCGGGGGCGTTCCATTCCTCTTCGCCGTAGAATTTATCTATAATGATCCCGTTTCTGTCTATCAGGAATGTGGTGGGCATGGTAAAGACCTTATATTTTTTGGTAACAATACGGTCTTCATCCCAGAGAACCTGGAAGTCGAAATTGTTCTTGCCGAGGTAATCCTTAACATGATTTATCGAATTATCGGCAGAGACGGCGATGATTTCCAGACCCCGCGACCTCATGTCCTTATATAACTTGTTGAGAACAGGCATCTCGGACTTACATGGAGGACACCATGTAGCCCAGAAATTCAAAAGGACAACCTTGCCTCTCAAAGAAGAGAGGGAGAAATTCTTGCCGTTTATGTCTTTTAATGTGAAATCAGGCGCAGGGGTATTATCGAGTTTGTCGATCTCAAAAGGAGAGATCTGTTTTTTGGAGTCGTCTTTTGAAGGAGACGGTCCCATAGCGGTTAACAGGGAAAAGATGATGATTAAGGATATCTTTTTTAAATAATTTGTTTCGGAAAACATTTGTTCACCTTTTTTATTCTACTGACAGGCTACTGAATTATTCAAGGATTTACACCACAGGGGTAGTCCATTTTTTGAGTTTAGGATATAATAAACTTTGCATAAGTTTTAAAGGGAGGTGACATGATAGTCTGGATATTGATTGGTGTGCCCGGCCTTTTTGTGGCATGGATGATCTTAATATATAACAGGCTGATAACGCTCAGAAATGAGGTTAAGAACGCCTGGCACCAGATCGATGTTCAACTGAAGCGCAGATATGATCTCATCCCGAATCTGGTATCGGTTGTCAAGGGATATATGGAGTTTGAACAGGATACCCTTGAAAAGGTCGTATCTGCAAGGACAAAGGCATTGTCGGCTGTCGGCCTGCGGGAAAGGGCGTCTGCTGAGAACATGCTCACTGATGCGATAGGAAGACTTTTTGCAGTTATGGAGAATTACCCAGTGCTTAAAAGCAATGAAAACGTTATGCAGCTTCAGGAAGAGCTGACATCCACAGAGAACCGCATCGCATTTGCAAGGCAGTTATATAATGATCTTGTTGCAAACTACAGGACCAGGCTTGAGGTTTTTCCTGATAATATAATCGCATCCATGTTTACCTTCCGTGGCGCCGAGTATTTTAGTATAGAAAAAGCAGACCGTGCTTTACCTGCTGCGGATATCAGCGTGCGCCGGAAATGATTTTGCATGTCGCGGTCGGACTTAGGTATGAACAACCATGCCTTTAACGTTTATTGAGATAGAAAAGCAGAAGAGCTGGCGGATAAGCGTTCTTTTTTTCTTTCTTTTGTTTATTTATTCCGGTATTGCATTAGCGCTGATGCAGGTCCTCTATTGTGTTTTTTCTTTAAAGGCCGGTTTTGTCCTGTTTAATGCCGACCCGCTTAAAATTGTTATAGTAACGGCATTCGTTGTCTCACTGGCAGTAGTCCATTTCTGGTTTTCGGCATATAATGCCGTATATGCGGTATCAAATACCCTGAATGCTTTTCCCCCTGACCCTGAAGACGCAATACACATGCGCCTCAAGAACATTATGGAGGAGATTCACATTGTAACCGGCAATAAAAGACAGATAAAATGTTTAGTGATTCCGAGTCTTTCGATGAACGCACTGTCGGCAGCGGACATGAAAGGGGAGGCTGTCATAGGAATAACAGAGGGCCTCCTTTCGAGGCTTACAAGACCGCAGCTTGAAGCTGTAATGGCACACGAGGCCTATCACATTCTTTCAGGAGACTGTCTTGAGACGACTGTTGCTGCAAGCCTCTTCGGAATTTATGCATCGGCGCTTGAGGACGTCAAAAATGCCAAGGATGAAGACCCAAGGGCATTGCCTGTGTTTTTATTCTTATGGGTCCTGGTGAAACTCAGCCAGATGCTCAGCATGTTTATCTCAAGGGAGCGCGAATACCGTGCTGATGCAGGGGCTGTGAGAATGACACGTAATCCTCTGGCGATGGCAGAGGCCCTGCATATGCTTTCAAGAAACTGGACAGGCTCAGGTCTTATAAGCAGCGGGCTTGAGATGCTCTGTATTGTCAATCCGGTCGGCTCCAAACTGGATGAATCAGAGGGATGGTGGGCAGACCTTATATCAACACACCCTCCGATCAGAAAGAGGATGGACATATTATTGAAGATGACACGTGTCAGATTATCAGATCTCGAAAAGGAGTCGGATTCGAAGGCAGAAGCGCTCACTGATACAACAATTAGCGCGGATCAAACAGAAAAGGGGCAGTCTGAAATTCCCTGTCCTGCATGCAAACATCCCCTTTTCGAAATATCATATGAGAAGACAAAGGTCTATAGATGTAAAAACTGCAGGGGGGTCCTGGTAGAAAACGACAAGATTTCCAGGATTGTTGCCAGGAGAGAAGTCCCCTGTACAGACAGGATAAAATCCCTTGCAAAGGCAGTGGTGACGGATAATCAAAGAAAACTCACCATAAATAAATTAAGGAGTTCTGATACAAGGTCAAAATCCGTTATGTCTTGCCCGAAATGCAGAAACATAATGTTCAGAAAATTTTACAGCCTTGCATATCTGTTAGAAATAGACCGGTGCAATATCTGCGGCATTACATGGTTCGATATAGACGAACTCGAAATGCTCCAGTGCATAATTGAGAACAAGATCACCGCAGAAATAAAACTGTAAAACTTTTAAGGAGTGGCTGCCGTTTCGATTTTATCGGATAAAAACTTCTTCAAAACTAGTAAGGCTTTTCTGCTCTCTCTATTTAACCCCTTTTGCCTTCAGCATATCCTGATAGAAAGACAGGTTATCGGCATGCCGCGCGCCTTCTTCGGCAGATATTGTCCCTTCGACAGCCAGTTTTGCAAGGCTTACGTCGATTGAAGAGTAATCTTCGCCGGGGATAAGCATCTGGGACCTTATCTGGTGGGTTTTGCCTTCGCGTATGAAGTTCTTGATCTTATAATTGTTTATGAGTTTTTCATGGGCAAGCACGAGTCCTGATTTGTCCTTCCTCGAAACAAGTCTCTGGCCAAGGATCAGAAGAAGCGATTCCGCAAGCTGGGTCCTTATCTGCGGCTGGTGATGAGGAGGGAATATGTCTATAACCCTCTCTATAGTTGAAGTTGCATTTCTTGAACATAAGGTGCTCAGGACAAGGTGGCCGGTTTCAGCTGCCTGCAGGGCGATTATGAAACTGTCAGGGTCGCGCATCTCACCGATAACTATTACATCAGGGCTTTGTCTGAACACGTGTTTCAGCCCTTCGTGGAAAGATACAGTGTCTATCCCTATCTCCCTCTGGTTAACATTGCTGTATTTGTGCTTATGGAGATACTCTATAGGGTCTTCAAGCGATATGATATTGCATTTCCTTTTTGTGTTGATAATATCCACGAGCGCGGCAAGGGTTGTGGACTTGCCGTGTCCTGCAGGGCCGGTTATCAGGATAAGACCCTGGGTCTTTAAAACATAACTTCCGAGTTCATCCGGAAGCCCGAGACTTTTAAGGTCTGGCAGCTGGTCAGGAATCCGGCGCAATGTTATCGATACCGAGTTTCTCTGTTTGTATATGTTCACCCTGAATCTGCCATATACCGTATCTGTAAAGGCAAAGTCGAGGTCATTTGCGGTGTCAAACGCCTTCTGCTGCTCCTC
>JAKAKQ010000340.1 GCA_021813425.1 Nitrospirota bacterium | reverse complement strand
GCGAATACAGGTTTAATGACGCGGCGAACAGCCTTTATCAATTTATATGGCATGAATTATGCGATTGGCATATAGAGATGGTCAAGCCGATCCTGTACAGTGAAACTGAAGATAAAAAACCGGTGAAGGAATGCCTGCTATACGTGCTCGAAAAAACCCTTAAGCTGTTGCATCCTTTTATGCCTTATATAACAGAGGAGATCTGGCAGAATATACCGATGGAGCAGAAGTCACCCCCCCATCCCCCCCTTAACAAGGGGGGGTTAGAGGGGGGTTCTTACTCCGCACTTCCGCACTTCCGCACTTCCGCGCTTAAGAAGAGCATAGCAATTTCTGACTATCCCAAATCTTTTCCAAGGGACCATGATGCTGAAACAGAAATGGATATTATTATGGAGACGGTAATGGGCGTTAGGACGATAAGAGGCGAATTAAACCTCTCACCTTCTCTTGAACTGAAAGCATATATCAGGACTCTTAATGATAATGCTAAAGAAGTTTTAAACAGGAATCTGGCATATATCAAGAAGCTCTCAAAGGCAGATGTGATTAAAACAGGTGCGGGTGTAAAAAAACCTAAAGGTTCTGCAGTTGCAGTAAGAAATAATATTGAAGTATTTGTCCCGCTCGAGGGTCTTTTGAATTTGGAGATGGAAATTGATAGACTTAAGAAAGAGGAGGCCAAGATCGAACAGACTATCGGCTTTATAAACAATAAACTCCTTAATGAAGACTTTGTTAAAAAGGCTCCAAAAGATGTTGTTAAGAAGGAAAAGGACAAATATGATGAATATATGAGCAAGAAGAAAAGGATCGCGGAAAATATTAAAAAACTTTACGAAGCAGGGGGAAAGGACAATGGTTAAGGAAGAGAAAGATATACAGGAAAAAGAGCTTGAGATCATAGAAGGAGAGTTCATTAATATAAGTCAGAGCACTGTCAGGAATGTGGAAGGGGGCCATATCGAGATGCAGCAGGTATGTGCGCTGAGCATCGATGGAGAGAGGATAGAAACCACCCAGGCGGCATCACTTCTGTTGAGAGGGAATGATATAAATATGAACCAGAGCATGAGCATAGCGACAATAGGCAACAACACATCAATAAATTATTCCTTTTCCCCGGTATCTTTATCGAGAGGCGAACTGACCGTCAACAGGAGCGCAGCCGGGATAATTGCCGCAGGTAATCTAAAGGCTGAAAACAGCGCAGCCATGATTGTTCTTGCAAACAAGGTGGACGGGAATCTTACTGCTTTGTTCGATCTGAAATCAACTGTAGCGCTGGGTGCTGTTATAGGCGGCATCTGGGGACTGTTTTCTCTGTTCAGGAGGAGATAGGGCGGAATGGATATCCCCTCAAATATAATAGAACTGCTCAAGCATGCCATTGAAGAGGATATAGGCCACGGAGACATAACGACAAATTTACTGGTGCCCGAAGACAGCGAATCGAGGGCTTTATACATTGCAAAAGGAAATTTTGTGCTTGCAGGATTCCCCTTTGCAAAAGAGGTTTTTAATCTTCTGGACCCTGCCACTTCATTTGAAACTTTTTACAATGACGGCGCCAAGGTGCGCAAGGGCGATGTCCTCGGACAGGTCACCGGAAAGACAAGGGTGCTTCTTGCAGGTGAAAGGGTAAGTCTTAATATCCTTCAGAGACTCTCAGGCATAGCTACTGTTACAGGTCAGTTTGTTGATGCTGTAAAGGGGACAAAGGCAAGGATCGTCGATACGAGAAAGACCACTCCCTGCCAGAGGTTTATGGAGAAGTATGCTGTAAGGATGGGAGGGGGAGTCAACCACAGGTTCGGTCTTTTTGACGGGATATTGATAAAAGATAATCACATTGAAGCAGTTGGAAATATAAAAGATACTGTAAGTCTTGCAAAGGCGGGACACCATCTCGCCAAGATCGAAGTTGAGGTTGAAAACCTTAAGGACCTCGAGGAAGCGATCGAAGCCGGCGCTGATATTGTGATGCTGGACAATATGTCTGTTGAGGCCATGAAAGAGGCTGTCAATATTGTCGGCGGACGCCTGACAATCGAGGCATCAGGGAATGTAAGCCTTAATAATGTCAGGGATATAGCCGAAACCGGGGTAGATATGATCTCGATAGGAGCCATTACCCATTCCGTGACCGCAGCAGATATAAGCATGAAGATAGTTAAATAAATTCGCCCCCGCGTTTTTTTTATTGATTTTACAGGTGTATTGTTATATCTTTATAACTGTAAGTCCAAATTATTTATTAACTGCAGGTTTAAAAATAGGAGGGATTGTATGAACCTAAAGGACGTAAAGGAAATCGCGAAACAGAAAGGGATAAAGGCCAGCAAGATGAAGAAGGAGGAACTTATCCGTTCGATTCAGAAGGCCGAAGGTAATTTCGACTGTTTTGGCACGGCAATTTCAGGGGAATGCTCACAGAATGACTGCTTATGGAGGGAAGACTGCCTGCAGTGCTGACAGGGACATAGTTAACGAAGGACCCCTCAGCTGTTAAATTCTTCCATTGCCTCTTTTACAACACTTTCAGGACAATCCCTGTATTTCGGTGAAAAATGCATTAGATTCAATGTCTTTACGCCTGCCTTTCTTGCTATTAATCCGCATGTCCTGGCTGTAAGATGGAATCTCTCAAGCGCCCTTTCCCTGTCTTTTTCAAGGAAATATGATTCGCAGTAGAATATGTGGGAGTCCTTTACAAGCTCAATTAATCTGGAAATATTTTTTTCTGTCATAGCTATGTCTGTTGCATAAGATATTTTCTGGCCTTTGGTTATCCTTGCAATGTCATTTAGCTGATCTAATCTGTAGGTTTTACCTTCAATATTCAATGTCCGGTCAGCCCCGGGGCCTTCCCTTAATATCTTTTTGAAACTACTGAGCCAGGGCCCTACAGCAAGGCCTTTCCTGTTCAGAATATCTTTGTCGATATTTATATGAAATTCCTCTTCAATGGAATAGGCAAGGCAGGGGATATTATGGTCCAAATATGCTGCAATAACCTTAAACATCGGGTCTTTAAGCAGAACCCCGCCTGACTTTGTCCTGCTGACAGTCTCCTTCCTGAATCCGTTTTCTGCCTTGAATATAGTATGCAAGAGAGTTTTACTGTTCCATGAAAAGACATTTATTACGGAAGGGTATTCACTTATCAGGTTCCATGTATAACCCTTGAGTTTTCCAGCGACACAGGACAGGATGTCCGTTGGGCCGTATATATTAAGAGGGGTGTCTCTTCTCAATGTTGCCCTGAGGAGCGTATCGAATCCGATGAAATGATCGATATGCGTGTGGGTGACAAAGACGTCCGTAATCTTGTAAATGTCAGCCTGGCCCAGTCTGTTGATATCTCCTGAGTCAAATAAAATAGCCCGTTTTTCCCTCGGTATTCTTATAAACAGACAAGGGTCCTCGAAATAACCGTTTAAGAGTTTATGATGGAATCCGGGTTTCATCAGTAATTATATATTATTGTGATATAATAACCCAAAATGGAAGCTAAAAATAAGGAAATTAGAAACAGGAAATAAGAGTCGGATCTTGCCATTTGCCTGTTCCCTGTTCCTATTCATAAACGGAGGATTTATGCCTGAATTAAGAAAAGATC
>JAKAKQ010000214.1 GCA_021813425.1 Nitrospirota bacterium | reverse complement strand
ACTCTTTGTTGATGAAATCCACAGGTTCAACAGGGTGCAGCAGGACGCCCTGCTGCCCTATGTTGAGACCGGGAAAATAACCCTTATAGGCGCATCTACTCAGAATCCGTTCTTCTCTCTCGTGCCTGCGCTTTCTTCGCGGTCATTAATCTTTCAGTTCCTGCCTGTTCCTGAAGATGATATAAAGAAGATTCTAAAGAAAGCCCTCTCGGATAAACGGGGGCTTGGTGAACATAATATTTCAATCGCACCTGAAGCCATAGATTTTATCGCATCCGTAAGTGAAGGCGATGCAAGAAGGGGATTGAATATACTCGAACTGTCCTTCATATCGTCTTTTAATGGACATGAGAACAGATACATCATAACCCTGAATCATGTAAAAGAGGTTTTACAGAACAAGACAATATATTACGATGAAGATGACCATTACAACACAATCTCGGCTTTTATCAAGAGCATACGCGGTTCCGACCCGGATGCAACCGTATACTGGCTTGCTAAAATGCTGGAGTCAGGGGAAGACCCGTTATTCATTGCACGAAGGATCGTAATCTGTGCATCTGAGGATGTCGGCAACGCAGACCCGACAGCGCTTGTTGTTGCTGTTTCAGCCATGGAGGCATTAGAAAAAATCGGTATGCCTGAAGGCAGAATACCGCTCTCGCAGGCTGCCATTTATATAGCTGCCGCTCCAAAAAGCAATGCGTCGTATATAGCTATTGACAAGGCTATCGAAGACATACGGAAAGAACCGGTCCAACAGGTCCCCGACCACCTTAAAGACTCAC
This sequence comes from Nitrospirota bacterium, assembly GCA_021813425.1. Classification (GTDB taxonomy): domain Bacteria; phylum Nitrospirota; class Thermodesulfovibrionia; order Thermodesulfovibrionales; family UBA6898; genus JAKAKQ01. The sequence goes on along the minus strand of JAKAKQ010000214.1, from coordinate 18,100 downwards.
ATTATTCAGGCGCTAAAAGGCTCGGGGCCGGCAAAGGATATCTGTATCCCCACAGTTTCGAAAAGCATTATATAAAACAGAAATACATGGATAAACCAAAAACGTTTTACACCCCTTCTTCAGAAGGATATGAAAGAATAATCAAATCAAGGCTGCAAAAAAGGAGGACCACATCAGATGATTGATACACTCTATCTGTTAATCTCTGTCAGTACCGGTATCATGATTGGCCTGATTCTGAGTCTTATTTACAGGAGCACATTGAAAAGTCAGAGGAATTCCCTCGAAATAGAAAAGAAAAAGATATTTGAAGAGGCGAAAAAGGACTCTGAGTCCATAAAAAAAGAGGCTGCACTGGAAGCCAAGGATATCGTATATCAGGCCAAAATAGAGGCAGAAAAGGAATTAAAGGAAAGGCGCTCTGAGCTGAACCATCTCGAAAAGAGGCTCAGGCAGAAGGAAGAGAACATCGAAAGGAAGTTCGACCAGATCGAAAAGCGCGATCATGATCTGGGCAAGAGGGAAAAGGAATACAATACAAAGGACAGGCTGATACAGGAAAAGGAAAACCGGTATAACCAGCTCATAAAAGAACAGGTCCAGACCCTCGAAAGGTTGTCAGGGATAACCACTGAGGAGGCAAAACAGGAGATCCTCAGGCGCACCGAAGATGAGGCTAAATTTGAGGTCTCAAAACTCGTCAAGAGGATCGAGGACGAGGCAAGGGAAGTCGCAGATAAAAAGGCAAAGGAAATAATGGGGCTGGCGATACAGCGTTATGCCAGTGATTATGTTACCGATGCTACTGTTACAGCGGTCAGCCTGCCAAATGACGAGATGAAAGGCAGGATAATAGGAAGGGAAGGAAGGAACATCAGGGCGCTTGAGGCTGCGACAGGCGTTGACCTGATAGTTGATGATACACCGGAGATGGTAACGCTCTCCGCATTCGATCCGGTAAGACGTGAAATCGCAAGGCTTTCACTCGAGCGTCTCATTGCAGACGGCCGTATCCATCCAACAAGGATAGAAGAGATTGTAGAAAAAGTAAAAAAGGAAGTCGATATAAATATCAGGGAAGAAGGTGAAAAGGCTGTCTTTGACCTCGGGCTTTCAGGCATTCATCCTGAGTTGATAAAGATCCTTGGAAGGCTAAGATACAGGACATCTTACGGACAGAATGTCCTCCAGCACTCCAGAGAGGTAGCATACCTTGCCGGGATGATGGCCAGCGAGCTGGGAGTGGATACCAAACTTTCAAAAAGGGCAGGACTGCTGCATGACATAGGAAAGGCAGTCGATCATGAAACAGAGGGGACACATCAGGAGATCGGCTCAAACCTGGCCCGTAAATTCGGTGAAAATAACAAGGTTATAAACGCGATACTTGTTCACCACGGAGAAGGCGACCCGCTCACTGTTGAAGCAGCGCTCGTAGCAGCATCGGACGCACTTTCAGCTGCAAGGCCCGGGGTAAGAAGAGAAAGTATCGAGCATTATTTGAAGCGTCTTGAAAATCTTGAAAAAATGGCCCTTTCTTTTAAGGGGGTCGAGAAATGTTATGCAATCCAGGCCGGCAGGGAGATAAGGATAATAGTGAAACCGGAAGATATAAATGATGAAATGTCCTTAATGATAGCAAGGGACCTTTCGAAAAAAATCGAATCTGAGATGTCATATCCCGGGCAGATCAAGGTCACTGTCATAAGGGAATCGCGTTATGTGGAATATGCGAAATAGAAAAGAAGTCAAAAGTCAAAAATCAATAGCAACTGAAAACTACCCCCCTGTATCCCCCCTTGGTAAGGGGGGAATTAAAGAGGGGTCTCAGAGCTTTCCTTTATGAAAGTGCTTTTTATCGGGGATATAGTCGGTAAGGTCGGCAGGTCAGCGGTCAAAGCACTGCTGCCGAACCTTACAGACAAATACAAGATCGATCTTGTAATCGCCAATGGTGAGAATATTGCCGGTGGATTCGGCCTTACCGAAGCACTTGTCTCAGAGGCATTTAAGATGGGGATCCATATCATCACAACAGGAAATCATGTATGGGACAAGAAAGATTTTATTGATTACATATCAAAAGACAACCGTGTGCTCAGGCCGATTAACTATCCGCCCGGCGTACCCGGCTATGGAAGCATAATATTTAATGCTCCAAACAGGATCAAGATCGCTGTCCTTAATATCTCAGGCAGGGTATTCATGTCCAGCATGGACTGCCCATTCAGAACTGCCATGGCTGAGTTAGAACATCTTAAGAAAGAGACGAAGATCATCATAATAGATTTTCATGCAGAGGCAACTTCCGAGAAGATAGCCTTTGGATATTTTATCGACGGGAAGGTGAGCGCTGTTATCGGGACACATACACATGTGCAGACCGCTGACGAAAAAATCCTGCCTAACGGCACTGCCTATATCACCGATGTCGGTATGACAGGCCCTGCAAATTCAGTAATCGGTATCGAAGTTGACCAGATTATAAACCGTTTTCTCACAAATATGCCCATGAGATTCGAAACAGCACGCGGAGAAGGCATACTGTCAGCAGTAGTTGTAGAGATCAATAACGATACTGGAAAGGCAACAGGGATACAGAGACTCCAGATAAAATATCCATAGCCTGCATTATTCATAAACTATGTTTTACCAGACAGGACATAATATTTTCGCTCATTCTCGGTCTTCGATCCCGAAAGCTTTCGGGAAATTTTTCCTCTTTATTTATCAATAAACATACTGTCTGAATATCGGCAAAATAAAACCGCTCAAATACTATATCCTGTCTGTATTCGAGAATATTTATGAATGATGTGGGTTAGAAAATTATTTTTTCTTATCCCTGACTTCTATTTTGACCTCTGAAATCTTGTTCTCCATGATCTCAAATGCCTTAATCTCCGGTCTTTCGCTGTCTGTAAGACCTACTATTAAATATACAGCGTCAGAATAGAAAGCGAGGTTTACGTCTTTGGCTGAGGGGAATGCAGGTGAATGAGGGTGAGAATGATAAATGGCGACCATTTTATCGCCGTCATTTCTCATCTCCTTCATGACCTGGAACTGCTCTTTGGGATCCATCATATAGCTCACATTTGATTTATCGATGTTGGTCATACGATAAACCTTTTCAACTATATTGTCTTTTCCCGATAATATGCCGCACGATTCATTGGGGAATTCAGACCTGCAGTGAGAAATGATCTTATCAATCTGCTCTTGAGAGAGGATCAGTTCGGGCATGAGGTTTTACTGCATTGCGCAGTAGCCTTCATTGTAATCTATCAGTTCTGTAATAGTCGGGTTCTCACCGCATATCGGACATGACGGATTTCTCGGGATCTTTACCTTTCTGAATGTTGTCTTCATGGCATTATAGATCAAAAGCTCACCTTTAAGGATATCCCCCTTTCCGAGGATAATTTTAAGGACTTCTGTAGCCTGTAGCCCTCCTATAACCCCGGGAAGGACTCCGAGCACACCTGCCTCCTGGCATGAAGGAACAAGACCGGGTGGAGGTGGTTCCTCAAAAAGACATCTGTAGCATGGACCGTCCCCCGGGATTAAAGTCGTCACCTGACCTTCGAACCGCAGGATCGCTCCGCTCACAAGGGGTTTTTTTGCCATGACACAGGCGTCATTTACAAGATACCTGGTAGGGAAATTATCACTTCCGTCTACAACAATATCATAATCTTTTATCAGATCCAGAATGTCATCCTTTGAAATTCTTTTCTTCATTGCGATGATATTAACATCCGGGTTCAGTGCCTTAAATGTATTTTTCGCAGATTCGACCTTGGGCATGCCTATCGTATTTACACTGTGCGCAATCTGTCTCTGAAGGTTGCTCATCTCCACAGTGTCATTGTCGATTATCGCGATAGTCCCAACCCCTGCAGCAGTGAGGTAATAACCTACAGGGCACCCCAGTCCTCCGGCGCCGACTATAAAAACCTTTGCATTGGCTATCTTTGTCTGGCCCTTCCCTCCGACCTCAGGGAGTATTATATGCCTGCTGTAACGCAGCAACTGGTCTTCTGTAAAATCCATTAATCCTTATCCTTTCTTACCTGAAGAATCCAGTCCGTATCATTTATTTTTTCAACCTTTAAAACCTTCTGTCCATGGTCTTCCATTGACTTGGGAATACTCCTTGATGCCTCTTCATAATCCAGAAGTATCTCGAGTACCTGACCGACCTCCATTGACTCTATTGCAAGCTTTGACTTAACAAATGTATACGGGCAAACAAGGCCTTTTATATTTATTTTTTTGTCTGGAACTATTTCCTCTTCCATAAGTACCTCTTTTCTGAACAGTCATTCTTATGTTTACTATTCTAACTTTTATTCAGAAAAAATTACACCATTCTTGATAAACTTTTTAGAGGGGATTACATTAAAAATAGCAATATAACTTGAAAAAATCGCTTTTATTCCTTCCCTTCCACCCTGATGAACACCGTCTTTCCGGCAACTATGGGCAACCTGTTTATCTCCCTGACCGCACGCACAACATCCTTCTCTCTCGCCTTATGTGTGAGGACAACGAGTGGGACAGCCCTTCGTTCGTGCCTTCCTTTCTGAATAACTGAGGCTATGCTTATATTGTATTTCCCGAGTATGCCGGAAATTTTAGACAGCACACCGGGTTTATCGAGAGCAGAGAATCTGAAATAGTACATGGATAAAACATCATCCATCTTCATGAGGTTTTTCATTTTTGCAGATTTTGACATGCCGGGAATCCTTCCGATCGATTTATTCACTATATTCCTCGCAATATCAACTATGTCGCTTACAACAGCGCTCCCTGTTGGCATATCGCCGGCTCCCCTTCCATAATAAAGCGTTGAACCGACTGCATCACCTTCAACATAGATCGCATTATAGACACCGTCAACCTTTGATATAAGATATTCTTCAGGGATCATTGTAGGATGCACCCGGAGTTCGACCTTATTGTCAGTCTCCTTCGCGATAGCTAAAAGTTTCAGCTTGTATCCAAGTTCACGGGCAAATTCAATGTCCATGGGCGATATCCATGAGATACCTTCCCTGTAAACGTCCTTGATTGAAAACCGGGAGCCATATGAAAGAGATGCGAGTATGGCAAGCTTATGCGCTGAATCGATACCCTCGATGTCGTAGGTCGGGTCTGCCTCTGCATATCCGAGTCTCTGCGCCTCTTTCAGAACTTCTGCAAACTCAACCTTCTCTTCTGTCATCTTTGTAAGTATATAATTTGTTGTCCCGTTTATTATTCCGTAGACAGCCTTTATCCTGTTTGCCACAAGGCCTTCTCTTATAACCTTAATGATCGGTATCCCGCCTGCAACAGATGCCTCAAAACCTATCTCGACGTTGGCCTTCTGTGCATTCCCGAATATCTCATTGCCGTAAGTTGCAAGCAATGCCTTATTTGCAGTGACAATATGCTTCCCGTTTTTGATCGCCTTCAGTATAAATTCCCTGGCGATGGTCGTACCGCCAATAAGTTCGACAATTATATGGATATCAGGGTCATTGATGATCTCTTCTGCATCAGTTGTCAGAATGCCTTTAGGCAGCTTGATGCCCCTGCCCCTTTTTATATCTATATCCGCAATTCTCCTGAGGTTTATATCAATGCCTGTCCTGTCTTTAAGCAGGCTCCTGTTCTTCAGAAGTATTTTTGCGGTGCCTGTGCCGACTGTTCCAAACCCTATAATCCCGATATTTATCATCTGTTTAAAACCCTCTTTATCCCTGATGAAGCCTGTCTTATCCTGTGCTCGTTCTCAACAAGAGCGAACCTTACGTAATCGTCCCCGCCTTCTCCAAAGCCTGTCCCCGGAGAAACAGCAACGCCGCCTTTCCTTATAAGCAGCTTGCAGAATTCAAGCGATCCCATTTTTTTGAACGGATCCGGTATTTCTGCCCATGCAAACATTGTTGCTTTCGGCGGTTCTATTATCCATCCGGCCTGTTTAAGCCCTTTGACAAGCGTATTCCTTCTCCTCTCATACACCCTCCTGATATCTTCGACGCAATCCTGAGGGCCGCGAAGGGCTATAACACTTGCGATCTGTATCGGCTGAAACATACCGTAATCGAGATAACTCTTTATCTTAATCAGAGCCCCTACAACCTCCCTGTTGCCTGCGCAAAAACCTACCCTACAGCCTGCCATAGAATAGCTTTTGGTAAGTGAGAAGAACTCAACTCCGATTTCCTTTGCACCCGGCACCTGGAGGAAACTCGGCGCCTTGTAATTATCAAACACAAGGTCGGCATATGCCAGGTCGTGCAAGACTATTATTTTATTTTCCTTTGCAAAATCCACAACCTTCCTGAAAAAGTCGAGCCCTTCAACAACCTGTGTCGTGGGATTATGCGGAAAGTTTATTATAAGCATCTTGGGTCTCGGCCATGTTGTTTTATAAGCCTTTTCCATCTCATCAAAAAAATCTGTACCGGGGCCGATTGGGATAGTCCTGACCTCCCCCCCAGCAATAATAACGCTGTAAGGATGTATGGGATATGCAGGGGTCGGGGTCATAACAACATCACCCGGGACTACTGTTGCGAGGACAAGGTGAGAAAGACCCTCTTTTGAACCTATGGTAACGCAGGTCTCTGTTTCAGGATCAAGATCAACATCATATCTCCTTTTGTACCATTCGCATATAGCCATCCTCAGCTGAGTAATCCCTTTCGAGGCCGAGTATCTATGGTTCTTGCCCTTTTTAGCAGATTCGATCAGTTTATCGACGATATGCTTTGGCGTTGCGCCGTCAGGATTTCCCATCCCGAGATCAATAATGTCCTCGCCCTTCCTTCTCGCATCCATTTTCAGGTTGTTCACTATGGCGAACACATACGGCGGCAGCCGCTTGATCCTGTTAAATTCAAACATCATTTCTCCCAATATTCAGTGAATAGTCATTAGTGCTTAGTGAAAAGAAAAAACTATCGATTATTTACTAAATACTATTCACTATTTACTGTTCACTTATCAGATACATTTCCTCTGCGTTCATGGAACTTCTCACAAGAGGCCCGGAAGCCACAAACTTAAAACCCATATCAAGGGCCTTCATCTTTAAAGCTTCAAAGATACCGGGTTTTATGTATTCTACCACAGCGAGGTTATTTCTGTTAGGCCTGAGATACTGTCCTATTGTGATAAAATCACATCGGGATTTCCGCAAGTCCTGAAGAAGACCGATTACCTCTTCGTGAGTTTCACCAAGCCCGAGCATAAAACCTGATTTTGTATATCTCTCCGGAGCGATCTCTTTTGCCTGATCGAGGATATAAAGGGAACGTCTGAAATCGGCATCGGGTCTCACATAAGGATAAAGTCTTTCTACTGTTTCGACATTATGGTTAAATACATCGGGCCTTGCATCAAGTACTGTCTTAAGTGATTTCAGGTCGCCCTTAAAATCAGGCGTCAGGACCTCGACCTTTGCGGAGGGCATTTTACCCCTGATCGCGATGATTGTCCTGGCAAAGTGTGCTGCACCGCCATCAGGGAGATCATCCCTCGTGACAGACGTTATAACGATATATTTCAACCCCATTTCTTCAGCGGCACCGGCAACATTTCCAGGCTCATTTTCATCAACAGATTCAGGAACAGCATGGCTCACAGAACAGAAACCGCAGTTTCTCGTGCATTTTGATCCGAGTATCATAAAAGTTGCAGTCGGTTTTGAAAAACATTCACCCATGTTAGGGCACCTTGCCTCCTCGCAGACAGTTGAAAGCCTGTGTCTTCTCAGAAGATGTTTTGTATCATGCAGATCAGCATATGTCCGTGTTCTTATCCACTCAGGCAGTCTCATGGTTATTAAAAATAAAAGAATTATTTAACTTTGTCAAATTGCAACTTTTGATCGGTGTAAACAGCTTAACCTGCATTATTCATAGCGAACTCTGTTCCAATGGCTGTCATTCCCGAGGTAGTAATCGGGAATCCAGTGTCTTTAAGAAAAAAACAAGCTCTGGATTCCCGCCTAAGGACTGCGGGAATGACTCAAAAAGATCTTAAATGTTTTTTCATGAATAATCTGGGTTAGGACCAAAATTAGAAAGCCCATCGAATGGAGATGGGCTTTTTAATAGATCAGTTTATAAATATCTTTATATTTTTGTAACGTTAATCGCTTTAGGTCCTTTATTTCCCTCCTCGATATCAAACTGCACCCTTTGTCCTTCAGCAAGGGTCTTAAACCCTTCTGTTTTTATCGACGAATAGTGGACAAAAACATCAGGTCCATTGTCCTGCTGGATAAAGCCGTAACCCTTCTTTTCGTTAAACCACTTGATAGTTCCTTCTACAGACATACTTCTTAATTCCTCCTTTTCCCTATGCAGGGCACTGCGATTTCCCTGAAAATACAAGGTATGATTATATAACATGCAAATTTGCGGTTGTCAAGTTCAATAATCTTGTCCGGTGTGGGTTGGGTTAGGCTCCGCCGAAGAAATGAATCGCCTCTTTCACTTTTTTAAGGTCTACGATTGTATTAAAACACGGGCCATAAGGTCTCTCGTTAGAAATACCGATAATGGGGATTGGATAGGTATCGACCAGTCCGCTGGAAAGGTCCCTTTCACATGCAACAGCCACGATGGCCTCAGGCCTTATTTCCTTAACGATCTTCCTTGCAATCGTCCCGCCGGTTGCAACAAACAGGTTGAGCTTGTGTTCGTCAGCGATCTCTATGAGATCCCTTATCTCACACCTGCCGCACCTTTCGCAGTTATAGATATTATGAGTAAGCCTTATGTCGCATTCGTTGATCTGAAGACAGTGGGGCAGCAGCAGAAGTATCTTCTTTGTTCTGAGCCCCTCGGCCCTTACAAGCCTGTTATTCATATCTATTATGATCCTTTGAAAACCCTCTTTTTTACTCTTAAAAAAGGCGCCGAGAAACATGAGAAACGGATAAAATATCCTGAGGACAATTCCTCTTATGATTTTATGAGGGATCAAAGTGCATTCCCTCCTTCAAATGTCTTCCGTTAATAAAGGCAGACGCAGGCATATTTTTTTTGCCCTCGGGTTTAACTTCAAGAATCGACAGTGTCCCTTTGCCTGTGCCCACATACATAGCTTCATCGGATATTTTCTCTATTTTACCAGGCATGACTTCACCATTAATACCCTCAACACCCGCCCTTATAATTTTAATCCTTTCTTTATTAAGATAACAGTATGCGCCTGGCCATGGATAGGTTCCCCTTATCAGGTTATATATTTCCCTCGAAGACCTTGACCATTGTATCCTTCCGTCATCCTTTTTAAGAGGAGGGGCATAACTTGCCTCTCCAGTCTGCGGAACAGGTTTTATCGAATTATCCTTTATCCCTCTAAGGGTCCTTATCAGTAAAGAAGCTCCTGTTTCCGAAAGTCTCCTGCCGAGCGTCAGGGCATTATCCTCATCCTTTATCTCGATTTCCGCAGTAAGAAGTACATCCCCTGTATCAAGTCCTTCATCCATCATCATGGTCGTTATGCCTGTTTTTGACTCGCCTTTTATTATTGCACATTGAATAGGCGCAGCTCCCCTGTATTTTGGAAGGAGAGATGCATGGACATTTATGCATCCCGACTGTGGAAGCCTTAGTATTCCCGGAGGGATGATCTTCCCATATGCAACCACTACAATAACATCCGGTTTTAATCCCGAAAGCCATTCATAAAAATCAGGGGACTTTATTCCCGCAGGCTGAATAACCGGAACACCCCTTGAGAGGGCAAATTCCTTCACAACAGGTTGTGAGAGCTTATGTCCCCTTCCCTTCACCCTGTCAGGCTGGGTTACAACATAAATAACATCCTCGCCTGATTCAATAAGCGCATTGAGAGACGGGACTGCAAAATCAGGTGTTCCGAAAAAAATTATACGCATGCTCTTTAACTCTGTTCTTATTTTGTCACGAGAGATTTTTTGTAGCGTTTCTTGAAAAATTCCCTTTTGATCTGGCTTATCCTGTCAATCAATAAAATCCCGTTAAGATGATCTATCTCGTGCTGGAGGGCTATGGAGAGGAGTCCCTCGCCTTCTATTTCAATATGCCTTCCTTCCCTGTCCAAAGCGCTGACAACCAGCTTCTCTGATCTCTTCACCATTGCCGTATATTCAGGAATACTCAAACAACCCTCCTCAAATTCAACAGTGCCTTCCTTCTTCGATATAACAGGGTTCACAATTACCAGAAGGGGGAACTTATAGTCTTTTGTGCTTATATCGATTACTGCAAGCCTTTTTGATACGCCCACCTGCGGCGCTGCAAGCCCTACGCCGGGGGCCGCATACATGGTCTCGATCATGTTGTCTATAAGGGTCTGCAGCTCCTTATCAAAAGAGGTTACATCCGATGCCTTCTTTTTTAATATCTTTTCAGGATATTTTTTTATCTCCAGTACAGCCATATTAAATTATAAAACATTTGACCATTTCCGGTCGATATAACGAATAATAAACAGCAATTCTCGGTGAATAAAGGACGAGATTGCTTCAGGATAAGGCCCTTCGCAATGACGTGTTACGATATTTTTATTTGTCATTGTGAGCAAAGCGAAGCAATCTCAAGCGTTTACAATTTCGCCGAGAACTGCTAAATCATGAAGGCATAAGGCTTGTTGCAATTCAAGCAAAAACATTGGCATTATTTGTATAATATTGACGGATTGCATATGAAACTTATAACAGTGAATTAAAATGTACCAAAAAAATCTTCATAACGGAATTCTTTTTATTCTGATTTTTTCCTTTCTAACTTTTTCTCTCCATTCATGTGCCTCAACCGGGTTCAGCGCCGGGGAACAGAAGAACAGCCTGCCTTTCATGGGAAAAGAACTTATAGAAGAAGTTCATACTATTGCCGTACCTGATTTTCATGGAAACCCGGATAGCTGGAGAGAGACGACCCATGAGATCATGTCTTCTGTTAAAAGGATATCTGTTATTTCTCCATCGAAAGTTGACAATGCCGTAAAAAACAGCAGGAAAGATCTGTCCGTACTTGACACGGATGAGAGGTTCGATTTTATGGGCAGGCTCGGCAGGACACTCCATGCAGATGCTGTCGTCAACGGCCTTGTTATCAGTAAAGACAACTATAACGAGATAATCCTGCAGCTTATCTCCTCTAAAGATTCAAAGATTCTCTGGTGGCAGGCAGTTGAATTCAGGGGAGATAACCCTTCCCCTTCTGACCGGAAAGATTTACTGACCAGGATGCTCTCCCCTCTTCTTGCACATATCGGCAGGGGTGAAAAACCTGCTTCAGTTTCTGCTCCTCAGCAGCAGCCAAAATCCGAACAGGAGCCGAAAGCTGATACACAACCAAAATCAGGAACAAAACCCAAATCAGACAAAAGGCCTGATAAAACCCCGAGGCCTTCTTCAACTCCGGATGATATAGGACCCATGTAATTCATATAACCATGGAAAAGACCCCTAAAATCATAATGCAATGTCCAAAGTGTTTGAAGGAGTTCCCTGACGATGCAAACTATTGTGAATCCTGCTCAGTAATGTTAGAGCCTGTTGAGGTCGAGGATAAGAAACCTGAAAATATTACGGAATCCAAAATGGCGGATCTTGATGTCAAGGTATCTGATCAGGATGAAAAGATAGAGGACATCAGGATTGACTCCCTGAAGACGGACATAGAGGATAAATTCGTATTCACCCTGCTTCTGGAAATAAACCACCTGAAAAAGCGGCTGTCAAAAAAGGAGAATCTTCTGCCGGATATCCGGAAGAAAGAATCAGGCACGGAACATTCCGATTTTATGTCTAAGGGCCGCAAGGCTGAAGCAGAGGTGGAAGAGATCACAAAAAAGATTTCGAAGTTAGAATCCATACTCGAAAATCTGAAGAAAAAGATAGAAGGTGATATCTCAGGGCTTGAAACACGCATAAAGGACATCAAAAAACCCGGGCTTCTCAGTCTCTTGAGTGATGACGGACGCTATTACAGCATGCTCTCATCCGAACTGAAATCCAAGAACAGTTTAAGGGAAATTATCGAAAGAAAAAGTTCTCCGTTTTCTTATAAATTACAACGATATAACAGGCTTTATATTGCCGGCACTTTTATAGTCGTTCTGTCTCTTGCCATCTCCTGGGTATTATCTGCCTATATTTTCAAAACACATGATTCTTCAAATTCCCTTTCCTCGACCATGCAGACCAATGATATAAGAAAAACAGGCATAACCGAAAAAGATATCTATACGCTCCTTGAAGATATAAAGCATTCCAACCTCAAAAAAGATCTTGTTCTCTGGGAATCGAGATATTCAAGGAGCTATCTTGAATTAAAAGGGAAAAAGGAAAACATACTTGAACAATGGAATAAATATAATTACAAAACCCTGAACTACAGAGTCGATAAAATACAGATACAAAATGAAGGCGCAAGCGCGATAATCAACTGGGAAATGGTGCTTGTCCCGGTAAAAACCGGCGAGACAAAAATAATCGCTCAGCGATTGCAATCCGATTTCATAATTGAGGACGGGAAACTCAAGATATCGTCCGTAAAAAAGGAAGACTAATAATATTCTTTTAAATTCTATAAGGAGTTTACTGCATTATTAGTAATAACTATTAAAAAGATTAAAAATATATAAATTGTCTTATGAGGTAAAGATAGGGGACAACTGCTTTTGAGGGTATGGACAGGATCAGGGTGATACCATAAGACATTTTTTCACTAATACATATTTATAACGAATTAAGTTAATATTTCTGCATGTCTAATACACGTCTTCTTGCCATTAAAGCGCTTCTGGAAATCTTCAATAAGGGAATAACTCCGAAACACTCTCTTGAATCTTTGTCATCGTCCCTTGATAAAAGAGACCGCGCTTTTCTTATGGAGATCGTATACGGCGTTTTGAGGTTCAGGGATACTCTTGACTGGATTCTCAGGCATTTCCTGAAAAACACTTCAAGACTGGGAGAACTAACCTTTAATAACCTGAGAATTGCTCTGTATCAGCTATATTTTATGAGAGTGCCTGACTGGGCTGTTGTAAATGAATCTGTCGAGATAGAGAAACAGGGTGGCAAGCCCTCTCTTGTTAATGCTGTTTTAAGGAATATCATCAGGAAAAAAGATCTTTTCACACCGCCTCTGAAACTGGACGATCCTGTCTTAAATATATCCGTAAATACCTCTCACCCGCCATGGATGATCAAAAGATGGATTAAGAGGTTCGGGAAAGATGAGGCTTTATCACTCGCGCAGGCAAACAATCAAATCCCTTCTCTGACAATCAGGGCAAATACATTGAGAATTTCCCGGGAGGAATTGCTCGGGAGATTATCCGGAAAGGGAATAATTTCAGAGCCTGCCACGTTTTCACCTGACGGGATTATATTGAGCGATGTGCATTCGTATCGTGATCTGGATTTTATTCATGGACTTTTTGTTGTCCAGGATGAGGCGTCCCAGCTTGTTTCATATCTGCTTAATCCAAAGCCCGGTGAGAGGATACTCGATGCATGTGCCGCGCCAGGAGGTAAAACAACGCATATCGCACAGTTAATAAATGACAATGGAGAGATTGTTGCCATAGAAAAAGATCCTCAAAGGATAAAGAGGCTCGACGAGAATATCAGGAATCTCGGCATTCGTTCCGTCAGGATGGTCAATGCGGACATTACCGGCATAAAAGACACAGAGACCTTCGACAGGATACTCGTCGACGCCCCATGCTCGGCTTTCGGTGTTATAAGAAAAAACCCTGATGTGAAATACAGGCATAAGGCCAAAGACCTTGCCCGGTATAAATCGAATCAGATAAGGCTGCTCCGGTCAGCATCTGGATTACTAAGGAAAAATGGGGTCATGGTTTATTCGGTATGTTCTATCGAACCTGAGGAAACAGAAGAGGTGATAAATGAGTTCTTGAAGACTGCAGAGGAATTCCGTATTATAGATGCTGAAGCAGCATTCTTGAAAAATTTTATTGATAAGGGTTTCTTTAGAACGTATCCTCATAAAAATAATATGGATGGTTTTTTCGGGGTAACACTTTGCAGAAAAGATTAAACAGTCTGATCAGGGTACCTCTTATTTTTGCTGTATTTGTACTGCTGGGGCTGTCCTTTGGATATCTTACGTTCAAGATATTGAGTTTCAGCCGCACTGTCGAGGTGCCGTCCATAATCAACATGACACTTCTGGAGGCAAACGAGGCCTTGAGCAAGGCCGGCCTGTATCTGAAGATAGAAGGTGAAGACTATGACTCTCTTGTTCAGCCGGGACGCATACTCAGACAGGATATACCAGCCGGCAACAAGGTAAAAGAAAAGAGGTCCATAAAGGTTGTCGTCAGCAAGGGGCCGAGAGCGTATTCCATCCCGCTTATAGTCAATGAAACCCTTGCAAATGCAGAATCCGCCCTCTTGCAAAAAGGACTGAGGATAGGAAAGATAATATATGTGCATTCTGATTCCATCGAAAAAGGCAGGATCGTGTCCCAGAAGCCCGAACCTGATGAAAGGGTTAATGATACCTTATCAGTGCTTGTAAGCCTCGGCCCTCATGAATTAACCTATTATTGCCCTGATTTCCAGAATAAAAGCATTGAAAATGCAAAAGAAATAGCTGAGAAGCTCAGGCTCCAGCTCGAAATAAAAGGAACCGGCAATGTAGTAGATGTTCAGAAACCGAAATCCGGTACAATTATAAAGACCGGAGATAAAATATATCTGGAAATGAAAGAGGAGACCATTAATGATTAAAATCGCACCGTCAATACTCTCTGCTGATTTTCTTCGCCTGGGAGAAGAGATAAAGGCTGTAGAAAACTCAGGCGCCCATATGATCCATATAGATATAATGGACGGTCATTTTGTCCCTAATATTACGATAGGGTATTCTGTTGTCGAATCAATAAAGAAGATTACAAAACTCCCGCTCGATGTTCATTTAATGATAGAAGACCCCGATAAATTTCTTGACGATTTCATAAAGGCAGGCGCTGATTTTCTGACAGTACACTTCGAGGCATCCCTCCACCTCCACAGGACTGTAAACAGTATAAAAGAAAGAGGTATCCGTGCAGGTGTGTCCGTTAATCCCACCACCCCTGTATGGAATCTCGAAAATATACTGCACGACACCGACATGGTTCTTTTAATGTCTGTGAATCCCGGCTTCGGCGGACAGGAGTTCATACCGCACACCATTGAAAAGATAAAAATGATGAAGAAAATGATCACTGAGAAAAAGTTATCTGCGCTCATAGAGGTGGATGGCGGCGTAAAGGTCGAAAATGCCAGGCAGGTCGCTGATGCAGGGGCAGACATACTCGTGATGGGGTCTGCTTTTTTTAAATCGGGAAATTATTCTGCTACAATGGAAAAGCTCAATGAAATCCTCGGAAACAGATAAGCTCTTCAATAAAGCCGAAGTCCTGCGGCAGAAGAGCCAGTACAGTAAATCTCTTTTGTTTTATAAAAAGGCATTAAGAGGATATGTTTCCTCGCTTGACATGAAAGGTGCGCTGGAATGTCAGCTGTCGACAGGCGATGTCTACAGGATGATAGGCAATTTTGACCATGCAGGGGAATCGTATTCATCTGCAATTGCAACCGCAAAAAGATTAGGTGATATGTCCGCATTGGCAGATGCCAAAACAGGAATGGGCCTTTCCATGAGGGGCAAAGGCGAATGGGAAAATGCATTAAGGATGTTCTCGGATGCCTTGAAGTTTTACCGTTCAAACGAAGACAGGCACGGCACCGCTTTTTCCCTTTGGGCAATAGCAGGGGCCCTGAGGATAAAAGGAGACATTTTAAAGGCGATAGCCGCTTATAAGGAATCCCTGAACATGTTTAAATCCCTTGGATATAAGCCTGCAGTGGGTTATTGTCTGTGCGGTCTGGGAGGCACATCAAGGGTTGCAGGACTGCCAAAGGATTCTCTTGATTATTATAATGCTGCAAACAGACTGTTCTCGCTCTTAAAGGACAATTTCGGACTTGCATATTCATACTGCGGTATCGGCAATGCGTTCAGGATGAAGGGGGAATATAAAAAGGCGTTAAAGAACTTTGCCAGGGCATCATCCCTGTACAACAGGATCGGCGATCTTGTCAGTTATTCATATACGCTATGGAGCATCGGCACTACTTACAAAATGCTTGAGGAATATGAAAAAGCCCTTTATTATTTCAGGACTGCTCATGGCCTCTTTAAAAAAACAAGGGACCCTCGTGGTATAATTTATTGCAAACTCGGCTTCGGGGAGATCAGGATGCTCAAAGGCAGAAAAAAACT
Organism: Nitrospirota bacterium; assembly: GCA_021813425.1. GTDB lineage: Bacteria > Nitrospirota > Thermodesulfovibrionia > Thermodesulfovibrionales > UBA6898 > JAKAKQ01. The sequence continues at coordinate 1,793 of JAKAKQ010000214.1, read as the reverse complement.
TGCCGCCGGATATTTCACATCTTCTTTAAAAGATGCCGCCGGATACGGTTTTCTGGTAGAGAGATGCCATGCTGAAATGCTGCTGTCTTATCTTGTTGGAGAATTAAAGTTGCAGTGCTATAATAAATTGGGTTTGAAATTAGAATTCAGGGACGCGCCCTTTAATATTCCTTAAAAACAATTAACTTATTGTCTTTCGATCTTCAAGGTGGAGACTTTTACGTTGACAGTATTTAACATACCCAACACATTAACCATAATAAGGATAGTAATCATTCCGGTGTTCATCACAATGATCATCTACAACAGATACAATTACGCCCTTTCACTCTTTGTTATCGCCGCGCTCACCGATGCCTTTGACGGTCTTTTTGCAAGGCTCACAAACCAGAAAACTAGACTCGGTACTTTCCTCGACCCTCTGGCGGACAAGTTCCTTCTTGTAACTTCATTCATACTCTTTGCTGTTTACGGGTGGATACCGAAATGGCTTGCGATCACAGTGATAAGCAGGGATCTCATAGTCGTAATCGGCTGGTTCCTGCTTTACCTGATCACACATAACTCAATAATCGAACCTGTATTGCTGGGAAAAACCGCTATCGCTCTTCAGGTTATAACACTTGCATACGTGCTTATAAATATTAACCTGAGCTCTCCCCGGCCCATACCGGATATCCTCCTTTTCTTTACCGCAGCAATAACAGCGATATCAGGGCTGCAATATATATATAAGGGGTTTAAGCTGACAAATGCGTTCTAAGACCGGGATAGAGATAGAAAGCGCTGTCAGTGGCAGCCTATCAGAGAAGTCAGGTTTATGTCCTGGAGATGTCCTGCTTTCAATAAATTCCTATCCTTTAAACGATGTGATAGATTTCATGTTTCATAAAAACTCCAATAAACTTGATATAGAATTCAAGCGTAACAGTATCATTAACAAAGTACAGATAATAAAGGAAAATGAAAATAACCTGGGACTGACGATTAAACCGTTCAAGGTCAGAACCTGCAGGAACAACTGCATCTTCTGCTTTGTAAAACAGCTGCCGAAAGGGCTCAGGAAGACTCTGTATATCAAGGATGAAGACTACAGGCTTTCTTTTCTTTACGGAAACTACATCACAATATCCAATCTTGATCAAAATGACCGGAAGAGGATCATTGACCAGAGACTCAGCCCTTTATATATATCGGTGCATACAACCAACAGGTCCCTCAGGAATAAAATGCTGGGGAATCTCAGGGCAACAGACATCATGAAGGAACTGAAATATTTTTCCGACAATAAAATAAGGATGCACATACAGATAGTCTTATGTCCGGGATACAACGACGAAAAAGAGCTGCAGAATACAATCAAGGACATTTACAAATTTTATCCGTATACTACTTCCGTAGCTGTAGTCCCGGTAGGCCTTACAATGCACAGGAAGCTCCATCTAAACCCTGTCACAAAAGAAGTCGCCGTCAAAACCATAGGGATAGTCGAATCATTTCAGAAGAGGTTTAAAAAGAAACATGGAGATCCCATCGTTTACTGTTCTGATGAAATGTATATAAAGGCGGAACTCCCATTTCCGAAACTGAAGGAGTACGGGAGTCTCCCGCAGATAGAAAACGGTGTCGGCATGGTGCCTTTATTCATTAACCAGTCAAAGAAGATTAAAATACCGAAATCGATTCCACATAAAAAAAAGCTGCTTACGTTTACAGGAACTTCGTTTTTCCCCTTTTTGAAGAAGTTTACAGATCGCCTCTCTGAAAAAGAAGATATTCATATTGATGTAATT
>JAKAKQ010000299.1 GCA_021813425.1 Nitrospirota bacterium | reverse complement strand
GGGAGTTCGTGGAAAAGGAAAAATGGCTTACACATGAGGAGTTTGTCGAGAGCGTGGCAGTAGGACAGATGACCCCGGGGGCACCCATCGTAAATACCGGTATCTGTATAGGATACAGGCTGAAAAGGCTCAAGGGTGCGCTTGCCACAATTGCCGGGCAGTCGTTTACGGGTACCCTGCTGGCTATACTGCTTGCGGTCTTCTACGTAAAGAGCCGGGGGAATGCCCTGCTGACCTCGATTATGAAAGGCGTGGGAGCGGCAGTCGTGGGGCTGCTTCTGTCAATTATATTCAAGATGTCAAGAAACACAATCAGGAACCTTAAGGCAGCTTTTTTTGCAGTAGCAGCATTTTTTGCGCTCGCGCTTTTCAAGCTGAATCCTATCGGACTTATCCTGGCTTCCGGGATAATAGGACTTCTCGTATATGGAAGGAAGGCGTAGTGGTTTTACTGCAACTCTGCTGGTTGCTTATCGTCATTAACGCCCTCACAATAGGGGGCGGCTATGTTATGCTCCCTATGCTCCAGAAGGAATTTGTAGAGAAACACCACTGGCTGACCAATCAGGAATTTCTGGACGCTTTCGCAATCGGGCAGCTCACACCCGGCCCTCTGACTGTTATGAATGCCGTTATAGGCTATAAGATCAGCGGCATTCCCGGCGCGGTATTGGCAATGATCAGCTCTTATCTGCCGTGCATCATTATCGTAACGATTGTAGCCAGGTACTATTACAATTACAAGGAATCGATTATCGTTCAGGCCGGTTTCAAGGGAATAAAACCCGCTGTAATAGGGCTGTTGGCTGCTGTGTCTATTTCGCTCGGAAATACTGCGCTTGTCGACCCGCTCACCTTCGGCATCGCAATATTAACTTTTGCTGTTGTCTCTTTTACAAATATAGATCCTTCCTTTGTGATCATCGGCGCTGGGGTGCTGGGGGCAATATTATTATGAAAAATGTATTTTCTATAGTGAGGCAGTAACGGAAGTCTCAAAATAAACATAATCCTGCCAGTTTATATCTTTTTCCCTTGTCAGAAATAAATTAAAAACTATAGTTAGCATTTATAATATATTGCCAATCAAGATAGTTATAGTCTATTGGTTGACAATAATATAAACTTATGTTTATATGTTAACAGATACTCAATCAGCCTGGAGGCATAACAATGCTAAAGCAATTTGCTGACTACGTCACCTTTACGTTACTGAAACTGCAGCCGACCAGCCATGCCGGGGATGCCCTCAATTTCTTTATTTATGATACGCTCAAGATATTCCTGCTGCTTACCACTATTGTCTTTGTGGTTGCGATCATACGGGCATACTTCCCGCCCGAAAAGACAAAAAAAATACTGTCGCATAAGATGGAATACATTGGCAACGTGATGGCAGCGCTGCTGGGCATTGTTACACCATTTTGTTCCTGTTCGGCAGTCCCTCTCTTTATCGGTTTCGTGGAGGCGGGAATACCTCTTGGGGTCACATTCTCTTTTCTTATCTCATCTCCCATGGTCAACGAAATAGCATTGATCATGCTTTGGGGTCTCTTCGGCTGGAAGATCGCCCTGATATACACCGGCACCGGAGTTCTGCTGGCCATTGCCTCCGGCATGGTTATCGGCAGGCTTAAGATGGAAAGATATGTTCAGGATTATGTCTGGGAAACAAAGGTAGGAAACATGGAGATTGTACAGACAAGTTTTCGTGAGAAAATTGAATACGCCCGTGACTACACTACTGATCTTCTGAAAAAGATTTGGCCTTACGTGATCATAGGCATTGGGTTAGGGGGGATTGTTCACGGGTATATCCCGGCTGAGTTAGTGGTTAAATATGCAGGCCGCGACAATCCGTTTGCCGTTCTGGTCGCTGTGCTGATCGGTATTCCGCTTTACAGCAACGCTGCCGGCATGATACCTGTTGTACAGGCCCTTGTCGGCAAGGGAATGGCTATGGGGACTGTACTGGCCTTTATGATGTCAGTTACCGCAATCTCTTTTCCCGAGGCGGTAATTCTCAAGAATGTACTGAAGATGCCTCTTATCTTAACCTTCTTCGGGATTGTGACGGCAGGAATTATTATCGTTGGCTATTTGTTCAACGCAATATTATAGGAGGGATTGATTATGGAAATTAAGGTATTAGGCCCTGGCTGCGCAAATTGCGTAAAGTTGGAGGAACTGGCAAAGACTGCCATAAAGGAGCTGGCTATGGATGCCAAGATTGAAAAGGTTTCCGACATTCGGGAGATCATGAAATACACCATGTCCACGCCGGGGCTTGTGGTCAACGGCAAGCTCAAACATTCCGGAAAGCCGCTGCCGGGCATCGAAAAGTTGAAAGCCATGATAGAGGAGGAGGTTTAACCTTGCAGGATTTGTTGAATATATTAAAGACGCTGGCTGAAGAAACAAGACTCAGGATATTAAAGCTACTGGAAAACGGAGAACTGTGCGTATGTGACATTGTTGCAGCGCTCGGTATGGTCCAGCCGAAAGTTTCGTTCCATCTGAATGTCTTAAAGGAAGCGGGCTTTCTGAAAGACAGGAGACAGGGCCGCTGGACCCATTATCGCTTGGATGATTCAGATTTCTTCAGAAGGTTCCTGCTATTGTCGGTCCTCGAAAGAATACCGAAAGAAGCCCTTGCAGAAGACAGGAAAAGACTTGAGGATTATATTAAGGGCAAGACCGGCAGGGACAATGTTGTAGCTCTTCCCGAAAAGAAAAGATGCGGGGGAGGCTGCAAATGAAAAAGAGATTATTGTCTTTCTTTGTTCTGGCCTTCCTTGCAATGTCAGGATACAGCTATGCAGGCGAGGTTGATACGGTGTTGAATCATGCAAAAAAAGAGGGCAGGATGGTCATGCTCGAACTGGGCTCAGTCGGCTGCATCCCCTGCGAACAGATGAAGGCCGTAATGGAAAAGCTCAGGACAAACTTTAAAGGCAGACTGGAGGTCTTTTTTGTTGATGTCAGAAAAGACAAAGAGACGGCAAGAAGGTTCGGGGCTTACGCCATACCAACACAAGTATTTCTGGACAAGAACGGCAAAGAGTTTCACCGGCATATAGGCTTTTATGCTTATGAAGAAATAGAGCCTGTGTTGAAAAAAGTAGGCTTGTAGAAGGTATTCAATGGAAAAGAAATTCATCTGTTACTGTTTTGGATATTCTGAAGAGGACATTATCAGGGATGTCCTCGAAAACAACGGCAACTCATCTATCATAGAAAGAATTTTGAAAGAGAAGAAAAATGGGGCATGCAACTGCAGGCACAATCACCCCGATGGCACGTGATGTCTTGGAGATGTCCGCCGTGTAGCGGACAGGGCAAAAAGACAAGTTGAAGCTCCAGGCGACGAGAGGCAAGGGTAAAGTGAAGTCATGCAGGCTTTAGAGAATATACAGACGATTATACAGAATCATCACGGACTGGCTTTTATCTCCGTCTTTATTGGCGGCCTGATTTCTGCTGCAAGTCCCTGCGTACTGGCGGCAATCCCCCTGATTATAGGCTATGTCGGCGGCTACTCCGAAGGGAACAAAAAGAAGGCTGCTCTATTCTCTCTGATATTCGTCCTTGGGCTCTCGCTCACCTTTACCCTGCTTGGAGTGGCTGCTTCAGTTATGGGACAGTTCCTTGGCTGTAT
>JAKAKQ010000091.1 GCA_021813425.1 Nitrospirota bacterium | reverse complement strand
AGGGTGGAGAAAAAGTATATGGAAGGAGAGCTTCTTGTAAAGTTCAAGGAAGGGGTAACGGACGAGGCGGCAAGGGAGATAATCTCAAAGAACGGCGCATCTGTAATAACTGTTATTGAAGGGATTAAGGTTTATCATATAAAACTGAAAGAAGGACAGGATGTTGAGGATGCCGTAAAAGAATTCACGAGCATTCCGGAGGTCCAGTACGCAGAGCCCAATTACAGGTTAAAGATAAAATAATGTCTGTTTATGAATTGCCTTATTTGTATTTATGCGTCATTCCCGTGAAAACGGGAATCCAGTGTTTTCAATGGGTCTGGATACCCCGGTCAAGCCGGAGTATGACAACAGGGATCAACCTTTAGCGAACTAATTCTTATAGATAATAAGGCTAAGATGTTCTTCTATCAAGCATTTGGAGATAATTAACAGAAATGTTTTTTGGCATGAAGGAATTGTCTTTGAGCGGTTTTATTTACTCGTTTTCACCCGCCCTTTATTTCAGTCGGCGGGTGGAGGAAATACCTCGGAGCGAAGCGAGAATGAGCGAGAAGACATTCCTTTATGCGCTTCTTCGAAGATAACACTGTATTATGGAAACCATTGAGACGATAAAAGACGACGATATAGAGATATCGCTCCTCAAGGATATCCCCCACTCTTTTGCAAGGAATAACCTTGTGATGCCTGTCAAAAGAAAGGACGGGGCGCTCTTTGCTGCTGTTGCCGATGAGAGGGGATATCTTGCCCTGCGCGAGATGGCAAAGAAATACGGCCTTAAACCATATCCGCTTAAGACGCAGCCCGGGATCATCATCGATGCCATCAACAGGGCTTACGGACAATTAGGCTCTGCAGAAGAAGTGATGGAGGGGATATCAGGTGAAGACTTCTCTGCTGTTGCCACTGATTTTGAGAAACCAAAGGACCTCCTCGGGCTTATGGAAGAGGCCCCTATTATCAGGCTCCTTAATGCCCTTCTTCAGCAGGCTGTAAAGGAAAAGGCAAGCGATATCCATATAGAGCCTTATGAGAAGGAACTGGATGTAAGATTAAGGATAGACGGCATCCTCAGGAGGGTATTGTCTCCGCCAAAGATCATACAGGATGCGCTTATAAGCAGGGTAAAGATAATGGCCAACCTGGACATTGCCGAAAAAAGACTCCCCCAGGACGGCCGCATAAGGATACTGACCGGCGGAAGGGACATTGATATAAGGGTCTCGATTGTGCCGACCTCATTTGGCGAGAGGGCTGTGCTTAGGCTGCTTGACAGGAGACAGGGGCTGATAAGCCTTAATGAGCTTGGTCTCGGGGGCGATGACAGGAAACACTTTGAAGAGCTCCTGAGCAGGACAAACGGCATTGTGCTTGTCACAGGCCCTACCGGAAGCGGGAAGACCACAACTTTGTATGCGGCCTTGAACAGGATCCATACAGAGGAAAAGAACATAATCACAGTGGAAGACCCGGTTGAGTATCAGCTGAAGGGCATAGGGCAGATACATGTGAATTCAAAGATAGGGCTCACCTTTGCATCAGGCCTGAGGTCGATATTAAGGCAGGACCCTGACGTGATAATGGTCGGCGAGATAAGGGACTTTGAGACGGCGGAGATAGCGATACAGGCGTCGCTTACAGGCCATCTTGTCTTAAGCACCCTTCATACAAACGATGCGGCATCTGCAGTAACAAGGCTTATAGATATGGGCATAGAGCCTTTTTTAGTCGCTTCATCGCTTATGGCCGTGCTTGCGCAGAGGCTCGTAAGAAATATTTGCCCTCACTGCAAGGTATCCTACAGACCTTCTGAAGAAGAATCAAAATATTTTTCAGCTCTCGGCACTCAGCTCTCGGCTCTTAAACTTTACAGGGGTACAGGCTGTGAAAAATGCAAGGGCAGCGGATATCAGGGCAGGACAGGGATCTTTGAACTCCTGCATATTGACAATGATATAAGACAGATGATAACGGGGAGAAAGGATTCAAGGGTCATAAAAGATTATGCTGCTTCAAGGGGAATGAAGACGCTTTACACGGACGGACTTGACAAGGTGATAAAAGGCCTTACAACCCTTGAAGAGGTCATGAGGGTGACTCAGAAGGATTATGCCGAGATATAGGTACAGCGGTTACAGGCCGGACGGCACAAATGTATCCGGTGTAATTGAGGCGTCAGGGTTAAATGATGCGGCAGTCAGGATCAAGGCTGAATCGATATTTCCGAGCGAGATAACAGAACCTGTCATCAGTTATAAAAAGGGGTTTTTCCGGAGGATCGATGAGTCCTTCCTCCCGAACATGACCCGGCAGCTTTCGATACTCATCTCATCAGGCGTGCCCCTTATCGAGGCCCTGCATTCCCTTTCATCAGAAAACAAGGGGTTCTACAGGGACATGCTGACAGCGATAAAGGAACGCGTCTCAGGGGGTGCAGGCCTTTACAGGGCACTGGAGGATTTCGGCGATTACTTCCCTGAATTCTATATAAACATGGTACAGGCAGGCGAGCAGAGCGGGACGCTCGATAAGGTGCTCGGAAGGCTTGCCGATTTCCTCGAGAGCCAGAGTTCAATAAAGTCAAAGGTGCGTTCGTCAATGATCTATCCGGTCTTTATGATGGGTGTAAGCATAGTGGTGCTCTCGTTCCTTTTCACCTTTGTCATACCGAAGATAGTAAGGATATTCACTGACATGAAGGCAGCCCTGCCGTTTATGACGCTTGCGCTTATATTCGTCAGCAATATCTTCATGCATTACTGGTGGCTGATGCTGGGTGTATTTGCAGGCCTGTTTTTTTCGGGCAGGAGGTTCATTAAGGGACACAGGCTTCTGATTGACGGCCTGATACTCAAACTCCCCGGCAATATCATACAGAGCCTTTATCATGCAAGGTTCGCAAGGACTCTCGGCTTCCTGATCGAAGGGGGCCTGCCGATGTTGAGGGCATTGAGGCTTTCTGCAGGGTCAATGGGCAACAGGGCGCTCGAGAGGTCTGTTTTAAAGGCCGAGGAGATGGTGGCCGGTGGGCAGAGGCTTTCTGCATCCCTCGAGAAATTTCCGCCGGTTTTTATCCAATTGATCTCAACAGGTGAGAAGAGCGGAAGGCTTGCAGAGACTTTAAACAGGGCTGCTGATTCATATGAAGAGGATTTCAGGAGAAAGGTCGACAGGGCGGTCTCGGTGTTCGAGCCTGCAATGATACTGTTCATGGGACTTGTTGTGGGGCTCATTGTGCTTGCAGTGCTCCTGCCGATGTTCCAGCTGAACCAGCTGATAAGGTAAATGGAGGGAAGATGACGGAAAAAGAGAATAAAATGCAGATAAAAAGTTTAAGGGAATTAAATATATTTACTTCAGATAACAAGGGTTTTACACTGCTTGAGATAATAGTGGTCGTTGTCATCCTGAGCCTTCTTGTGGCCTATGTGGCGCCAAAGATAATCGGCAGGACAGACGATGCGCGTATCGCAGAGGCAAAGGTCCAGATAAGGAGCTTTGAGACAGCGCTTAAGCTCTTCAAGTTAGACAACGGCTTTTACCCTGATACACAACAGGGACTCGATGCACTTATCGAAAGTCCAGTCACAGGGCAGATACCGCAAAGGTACAGGGAAGGCGGTTATCTCGAGCAGAAAAAGATCCCCGGTGACCCGTGGGGCAACCCGTATATCTATGTCTCACCGGGCCTGCACGGGGATTTTGATATCTTAAGCTATGGCTCGGACGGCAAGGAAGGCGGAACAGGAAAGGATGCGGATATCAGGAACTGGGAACTGTAATAAGGGCTTTACACTTTTAGAATTGGCAGTCGTCATCTTTCTTGTCTCGATTATGCTTGCCCTCGCCCTCCCCTCTTTTCCGGTTATCGGGGAGAGCAGGATAAAATCAGATGCAAAGAGACTTTCATCCATCCTGAGATATCTAAATGACAGCGCTGTTTCTGCAAAAGAGACATTTTCACTGAAGGCGGATTTCAGGGAAAAGACGATAATGCACAAAGGGCCTGACGGAGAAAAGAAAGAGACTTTCGACAGCATCTCTTCTGTTGAACTTCAGTCCAAAGGCAGGGTATCAGAGGGAGAGCTCATTATATTTTTCGGCCCGATGGGCGCATCCGAGGCCTTCAGTTTTATCCTGAGGGATAATGATAAGACCATGACAGTGTCTTTTAACCCCTTAAGCGGAAGGGTAAAGATAATTCAGAATGAGAAATAGAATTTCCATCAATCCTAAATTTTCACTGTTCACTGTTCACTGTTCACTATTCACTGCCCGCAGGGCGGGCTTTACCCTCCTTGAAGTCATGATAAGCCTTGCCATTGTCGGAGGACTGCTTGTAACACTCATATACACACTAAATTATCACCTTGGTATCGCTGACAGGCAGCAGGTTATCAGCATTGCAACCAACCTCGCAAAGGTGAAGCTCTACGAAATGGAGCAGAAACCCGAGGCCGCCAGCGGAAATTTCCAGGAGCCGTATTCGGTTTTTTCATATGAAACGACAGTCAGGGAATCTTTTTACCCGGGCATGACAGAGTTAGGAGTGGTTGTAAGGAACGGGAAGGAAGAGATCAGGCTCGGCGAACTGATCAAAAGCAAAAAATGACAGCAAAAAAAAGAAATGCAGGCTTTACCCTTATTGAGATCCTCGTATCGATCGCCATACTTTCCATAATAATCGCTGCCCTTTACAGCACGTTCTTTCTCTCTCAAAAGGCTGTTGCGGGCGTTGATGATTCTCTTATAAAACTCCAGGAATGCCGTAATGCCGTTGATACGATAAAACGCGAGATCGAATCTTCAGTTTTTTCACAGGACAAATCATATTCCATGTTCAAGGTAGTCGACAGGGACTTCTACGGCAGGCAGACATCCCGGTTATCCTTCACCGCCTTTTCTACCGCAGCGCCGGGGCTGTCCGCGATAAGCTATGCTGTGGAGGAAGAAAACGGACGGCTGGTATTGAGGAAGAAGATTTCATCAGCATACTCAGAGCCTTCAGGTGACAGGGGTATCGATCTGATGGAGGACATAGAGTCTTTTACAATCGAGGCGAAATACAATGACAGGTGGGTCAGGACATGGGACAGCGCCCTGTCAAAAAGTATTCCGGCGGAGGTCAGGATCCATGTAACGATCCTTGTAAGAAACGGGAAGGAAAAGATATCGATCTATGACGTTGCAAGACCGAGGATAGGCAGGGTGATATGAATAAAAACACCGGCTTCTCATTGCCTGTCACCCCTCACTTGCGATCTGAAAAAGGCATGGCGCTGGTCATCACCCTTATGATACTTGTGATAATAACCGCAGTTGTTGTTGAATTTTCATACGGGGTTTATACAACAACAGCAAGCCTTCATAACTGGAAAGACTCCCAGCGGCTCTCTTTTGTTGCAGGCTCAGGCATCACCCTTGCTGTAAAGACGATATCCGATACCCAGGACCTCTATGCCTATACATATCCCGACAGGATAGAACTGCCGGTAGAAAATGTCCTGGAAGGATTCAAGGGGAGTTTGCTGATCAGGACTGAGGACGAAAACTCAAAGTTCAATCTCAATTCGCTTGTTGCTCCCAACGGTATAACAAATAACAGGGCATATGATTCGTTCAGGAGGCTCCTTAAAAATCAGGGCCTTGATGATACTATTTCCGAATGGGTTGCCGACTGGATAGACAAGGACAATTTACCCCGCATGAGAGATTCCGAGTCAGGATCAAAGAACGCATATATGGAGAGTGTTGATGAACTGCTTCTGATAAAGGGAATAGACGAAAAAACCTATGAAAAACTGTCGCCTTTTGTGACAGTGTACGGTCTCGGCAGAACAGATTCCAATCTTGTTAATATAAATACCGCACCGATTCCTGTTATAATGTCCCTTGACGAAAGAATAACAGGAGAACTTGCAGAAAGGATTATCGACTACAGGTCCCTTTCTCCGTTTGAAGCGGCAAGCGATATCGTAAGGGTTGCGGGTTTTGAAGGGTCTCTCGGGACATCTCTTATGGGCAGGATCGTTGTAAAGGCCTCGAACTTCCGTATTACATCGGTTGCCGGGGAGAACAGGATAAAGAGGGTGATCGAATCTGTTTTTGAGATAAGAAACAGCAGCAATATCACAAGGTACTGGAGAGAGTATTAGAATGAATATGAAAAAGGAATTATGTTATTAACTACAAAAGATCTAAAATATTTTTTAAGTTCTTTTTATGTCATTCCCCGACTCGATCGGGGAATCCAGAGAAAAGTTCTGGATTATCCGGTCATGCCGGATAATGACAAACCTTTAGAAAAGAGTTCACTATGCATAAGATAGGTTTTGTTGATCTGAGGCTGTCTGAGCCGGGCGTCAGGGTTCCGGGGACCGGTGCTCTATCGTCACGTTTGTCATTTGCTATGTCCGTTTATGTATTTAAGGGCGGTCCCGCAGGATACGAACTGGATAGTTCTGTAAGATATTCTGATGAAAAAACAGTTTCACTGCCTGCAGGCATAGCCGGCATCGGTGAATTCCATGTAAGCATACCTTTGGAACTGTTAGACCTCAGGATCCTCAAGCTTCCATTTTCTGAAAAGGAAAAACTGAAGGAAGTCATCCCCTTTGAGCTCAGCGGCCTGATAATAGACAGTCCGGACAGCGTAGTCTTTGATACTGTTGTGCTTGGCGGGTCTGATAATAATTTTGATGTTCTCGTGGCATATGTCAGGAAAGAAATCCTCAGGGACATTCTCTCAAGGCTTTCATCCCTGAATATCGACCCGAGGATAATAACATCTGTTGAACTGCAGGCTGTAATCAGAAATGCATCCGGCAATATGGCCCTCAGGATCGAAGGCGCAGAAGAATTGACCGCTGAAGACAGGATAAACGCTGCAAGGCTGGAACTTACGAAACATACTGTAAATCTCAGGACCGGACCTTTTGCATATACAAGGGATACTGAAAAAACAGGAAAGGCGCTTAAGGTCACAGCAGCGCTCTTCATATTGCTTGCGCTTGTGATAAATTCTGATCTTGTATTCAGGATAATAACCGCAAAGACCGAGGCGTCTTCAATAAAAAGAGAGATGAGGACTATGTATACAGGCCTTTTCCCTGACGAAAAGAAGATATCAGATGAGCTTTACCAGATGAAATCACACCTCAGGGAGGTCCGGGAGAAGGGAGACGCCTTAATGGGTGTCCGTCCGCTTAAATTGATGCTGAGCCTATCTCAAAAGCCGGTCGAGGGTATAGTATTAAATGAGATCGGCATTGATAAGGATCTTATAACAATGAAGGGGGAAGCAACCTCGATCGATAATATCGACAAATTCAAGATTAGGCTTACAGGGTTTTTAAACGATGTCTCGGTAACGGATATAAAGCCTTCGTCAGACAACAAATCTTCGTTTACAGCGGTCGCAAAGGGGATGAACCGATGAAATCCCTGCGCTTTCCGGCAAAAGGATCAGATTTCAGACATTCACTCCTTAACCCTTATTTCCTGATACCTCTTTTACTCTTTATCCTTATTATCCCTGCCTCTATGCTTGAGAGGTCATCTAAAAAAGAACTGGATACGCTAAAAACAAGACTGGCGGAGTTCTCAGCCCTTAGCAATGATTATAAATCCATAAAAGGACAGACAGACGGGATTGAACAAAGGACTTCCCTTTCCAAAACTGCCGGGGTAGCTTCTGCAATGGACGATATATTTTCCTCTTTCGGGATAAAGGGTAAAATGAAATCGGTAAAGGTGACAGGTACAAGGGAGATGAAAGGCGCCATGACAGAGGAGACGGCCGAAGTACAATTAGAGAAGGTCAATATGAATGAACTCGTAAACGTCATCCATAAAACCGAGAATGCCCCGATGCTCCTGTCGCTAAAAAAAGTAATGATAAAAAAATCCTTTGAAAGGCCTGACCTCCTTGATGTCACAATGACCATTTCACTGTTTAGCAGGAAGTGAAAAAGTCTTTATTCTTCATAATCTTCCTGTCTTTATTTGTATTCGGGACATGGTTTATCGCGGTCCCTGAGAGACTGATAACAGACCTCCTTGAAAATTCATTGGGCAGTAATGATCTTTTTCTCAGTGCAGAAGGCTTTAAAAAAGGATTATTTTATAACTTCAGCGCTGAAAAGATATCCCTTAAAAGAAAAAGTTCAGGCGCCTCTGATGGTCCCCTTCTAATATTTGACAGCGTAGACGGAAGGCTGAATTTCGTATCTTTGTTAAGGCTCGCTCCTGAACTTGACTTTGACTGCATTATGAACAACGGCAGGATCAACGGAGCGGTAAGACTAAAAGGCAGAGGCAGTAAAAGGATCAACGGAGACGGGATAAATATAAGCGGGATCCCCTTCATTGAATCACTCGGCATTCGCGGAGACGGAGATCTTGCAGTGAATTTATTATTGGATAACGGGACAGGTGAGCTCAAGTTCTCTGTTGATGATGCGAGGCTTGTCAATACATCCCTGGGCGGTGTTTTTCTTCCCCTTGAAATGTTTAAAAACATGAAAGGTATCATGGCGATTAACAGTGGCGCTGTCGAGGTAAAGTCCTTTTCGCTTGAGGGCAGAGGTGTAAACGCAAGGATAAAAGGGATCATTAAAGGCAGCGATATGGATCTGAATATGGAGTTAACAATGGATTCTTCTTTTGAGTCAGGCCCTATCCTTATGAAAATGCTGGAGCAATACAGGATATCCCCGGGTTATTATTCATTACCGTTTAAATATTCACTTTCCTCATTAAAGACCTGATCCGTCCGCCTCTTAAAATAGTTGGGTCAGATGCAATTCATTTGCCTTCAGGAAATCAAACTTAAAAAACACTCCCCTTCCCAGTCAGAGGAAGGGGAGCGAGCAGGTGACTGAATTAATAAATACAGTTTGTGTTTTCTTGTGTCCCCAATAAATCTACCCCATGCCCGGCAGGCATTCAGAAGGCTGAAAAATTCATTTATATCATTAAATTAATTCAAACAACTTGAAATAACAATAGAATTGTTATTCATTAAACAGGGATTATCTGTGAATAACAATTCACAGACCTGAAGTACTTTGCTGTTTTAAGAATATGTTTCTGCAGGCAGGTTAATCGACCGAATCTTTCCAGGTTATCCAATCGACCAGTCCGTTAAACAGATTGCCTGTCGGAGTCCCTCTGTTCGTTCCAATCGCAAAATTACTGTCTGCACGGTTGATCTGGTCTCCTGTAAAGAATTTCACCGCATCGAATTTCAGTGATTGATCTGTATCGGTACAGTCAATGTATCCTGACCAGTTCTCGCCTGCGCCGGAGCCGTCCGTGCCCTGGTCGTCTATATAGATGTCTGCAGGCTGGAAGAATTGATCCGGTGCGCCTCCTGGTTTGTTTGTATTCCATACCGCCTTTACCTGATACCAGTGGTCGGAGACTATCGGGCAGTCATTTTCAGAGCCGGTTTTGGCGCCCGTATAATTTGTAAGAACGGGTTTCCACGCATTGCCGCCGTGTGCATCCACAACATTTATCCAGAGGGCAATCGAGGCCTGACCGTCAGGGGCATTGTATGTATCGGTTGCGGGGTTGTTCCATGTATTGTTTCTCCAGACTGAGATCTGGTAATTTCCACTGCCGTCTCTCGCCAGAATGCGTCTGATGTACTGCGTGTCTCCGGTTACGGAGCTGAGGCCTGTCGGTCCAATGCGCGCCTCAATAGTCATTGCGGTTGTTGCCTGCAGGCATGAAGAATTATAGTCGAATAATATATATCTGCCGCTGCCGTCGCCTCCGCCTGAATACTCTGCGCCTGTCAGTGCGGCCGCTCCGCCGAAAACCGCACCGTATAAAATATTCTGGGAATCCATTACATATGTACTGCCTGAAGCCTCGTTCAGTTGTATGCTTACAGGCGATGTCGGACATTGTGACGATAAGCCGATTGTCACTGCCTCGGTCCCTGCCTCAAGATTGTTGTTGTCATAGATAGCATTGCCTGCGGCTGCCGATGTGTCTGCATTGACGTCTGACACAATGAGCGGAGCGCTCATTGTAATAACTGCTGTTGATGAACCGGCTGTATGGGTCACTCCTGTGATAGTCCTTGGATTATCGCCACCGGTGTTCGTCAAAACGAAATCCGCTGTAACAAGCGCGCCGGATGAACCGGCATTTGTATAAACCCCTTCAGAGAACCTGACCATAAGCTGGTTGCTGCCTATCAGTCCTTCCACATGGCTGATGTAAGGGCCTGTCTGTGAGTCATAGGATGAGAAATATGCAGCGTCTTTTGTAATATTCCAGACCTTTGCCTCATCGATTCTTCCGATGAAATTGGTGCTCTCCCAGTCAAACCCACCGATTGAAAAATCCGAGGCGCACCAGATCCCGTTGTAACAAATGCTTTCGTTCCACGGGCTGTTTTCAGCACGTGCGAATATAGAGTTCTCACTTGCTCCGGGCTGCATATTATTCCCCGAAGAATCGCTTGTTGTGACATCCTCTCCATTTACATATATCCTTATTCTCCCGACAGACGGGTCAGACGGATTTCTGTCTGCGCCGCTTGTATCGAATGTTGTTGCAACATGCGTCCACTTGTTAAGCGGAATAGCGATGGAACTGTAAGCGCCTCTGATGCCCGCCCTCCCATCCTGAGTAACTCCGTTATTGTCTGCCGCCATATTAAAGGCAGCCCGTAATGTGCCACTGAACTTTTTGAGCGTGAAGGCATAATCGCCATTGGCATATCCGTTATGGAAATTATAGATGGTATACTCGCTTTTGGCATTATCGGTCGGATACACCCATGCCTCAAGCGTTGTGTTATATTTCATTGCAGTGTATTTCCATGTGCCGTGATAGCCCTCATCGTTTGCCCAGTTGCTATTCTCTGTTCCTACCTGTACACCGATGTCCTCGCCAAGCACTGCTGCCTGACCTGCTTTTCCTGCTGCAAATGACCCTGCAGTTGAAAACCACTTCCCATCCATCTGCCAGCCGCCCGAATCTTTTAAATTGTTTTCAAAGCGATAGTCCAACACCAAGCCCTGGGTGTGGGTTCTGGTGCCTCCAGAGCCCGTTACTTTCTTGGCGCGGTGCAGGGAATTCTGTTCATGACAGCTTGCATTGCCGCAACTCATACCTGCGTGCCAGTCGCTGTAATAATAGTGGCAGTAATTGCATGTATTGTTCCAATTCGAGAAAGGTCCGACGTCGTTGATCTTGGGTCTGCTCAATGTGCCTGTGCCGTGCCCTGTGTGGCAGTCTGTGCAGGAAAGGGTAAAGTTTGCGCCAGCAACCCTTTCTTTATGTGTATAAGGTTCCCTTGAAAATAGCTCATCGCCTTCACCCCTTGGTATAACAGGCCAGCATTGTGACTGTGTGCCGACACAGTCGTCACCATCCCAGCCAAAAGCCAGACCGCATGCAAACCAGTTGGGGCATACACCGTAGCCGTTAGGTTCATTTGCTGCTTGCCTGCCGTGAGGGTCTCCATCCCATGTTATACGAAAATATGGAGACGGCTCTTCTGTTTCGTGGTTGGTCCCGCCTGTCCCGTGACAATCAAGGCAGAAAGAGGCATAATCAGGAAGTTGATCTCCAGTGAATAGTTCTCCGTTCGGCTTGCGGTAAGTGCCGCTTCCTGCATAATCATCCATTTTCTCCCCTGAGCTATCACCCCACAAATTAGTATTGTCAGAAAATTTTGTTACAGGGCTTTTGTTAAGATTTGCCTGTGCATATGTCCCGGTAACAAGATGTACATTATGACAGGAGACACACTCAAGAGTGTAATTTTTGCTGGTATGAGTAAACGTTGTTGAGCCGACGCCGGGGTGTCCGCCTACTCCCGAATGACACTGATTGCAGAGGTTTTCATGTTCTGCCTTTGTCATGCCTTCGTATGCGCCTGCTGTTCCATGCACATCATGGCACTCGGAACAGAGTTTATTTTTGTGCGCGGAGTTTTCATAGGCAGTGGATGTAGTGTAGAATTGCGGGCCGCCGCCTGCTGATGTGCCTGGCTTTTGACATGTATTACATTTACTGTTATCCTGGTCGTTTGCCGTTGTCAATCTTTTGCCTGCATTATTGAAATGCGCTGCAGTTAGGTCATGGCAGTCTTTACAGACCCTGTTTGCAGCCGAATTGCCGCTTGCACCGGTATCCTGCCAGGAAAGCCTTGCATAATTGCCCGATGCCTTCCCGTGTCCGGTTACATAAAACCCGTATGTCGAATCATTGCCGAGTATGTTTAATGCCGTATCCCCGCTTCCGTCTCTTTTTGTATTCCCGGCAGTTGCATCATGACAGCTCCCGCAGTAGTTCTTTTCCCCTTCAACCACAGCCCAACTGCCTGCTGTCTGCGTCGATGATCCGGGATTATCCCAGTATTGCTTTGCAAGTGCAACGCCGTTTGCAGTGTGACAGTTGTTGCATGCCGTTGTCCCTGCCTTGTTCTGCCCGTCAAAGAATGTCGGAAAGTTATTCGTATCATGACATTCGGAACAGTCGAGCCCGAGCAGGCCCCCGTCTGCTACCGGTTTAACGTGTGTCACATGCGCTTCCACTGTGCCGTGACAGGTCGTTGATGTGCCGCAGCCGGTTCCTGTTCCACCGCCATGCCCGAATCCATCTGGATGTGTGTGACATGCCTCTGTGCAATTTGTCCCACCGGCCCCTCCTGCATTTACATTCGTATGGTTCTGGTCTGACCCTGTCCCGTCCCTTCTGAAATGAGCGGGCTTTGTATGGCATACCTCGCATATTCCGTCCCTTGTGGCATCGCCGTCCGCAAAAGATTTATCCCCTGAATCCCTGAAAAACTTAACGGTCTTTCCTGATACCGACTCCTTAAGAAGTTTTCCGTATACTACAGCAAATGCAGCCCCGGGCTTTATGTATGCCAGGTTTATCGCATCTCCACCGCCTGTGTCTATCGTTATCGTATCGGATGTGTTTGAGGCTATCCTGTAGTTCATCGAGGTATAACTTACATTGGGAAGGATTACCATGCCTTTCCACTGGTCTCCAGTCCATCCTGCTCCTGCCTTTGTCAGGGTAGTTGCCGTTACCCCTGTGGATATGCCCGAATAAAGATAACTCGCAGCCTTATATATCCTGCTCTGTCTCTGATAATGAGGATTGTGACAGTTTGTGCACTTTCTTTCCCATATCCCGTACTTTGCTGATCCCATAGACGTGCTCGAATGGGTCTTTTCAAACACCGCTGCTATGTCGTTATGGCATGAGGCGCACAGGCCGCTTTCCTGGTCTGTCCACCAGTTTGCAGGAGGACTGGATACATGGCAGTCTCCGCAATTGACTGTATTGTTTATATTATGGGGGTTGTCGAGGGCAAAAGAAATGGCGATAGAGATAGCGATCAGGAAAAATGTTAATAAGGTCCTTTTCATAATATCCCGTTTAGTATGAATTCTCTGCTCACTCAATAAAAATTATACGCAAAATGTATGCCTTCACAAGTAGTTTCGCAAATTTCTAATAAAAAAACATTAGAAAATCATTATTATAAAGTTTACAGTTCATCTTTTAAAGATTCTTTCAGTAATTTTTTTTCAGTAATATCGATGAACATGGATATCATTGATACGGTATCAAAATGATAATAATAAGGTGCATTAATAATGTAATACCGGCGGTTGTCCTTTGGACTCTTTATCTCCAACCCGACTATTTCGCCCCTGAATACCTTTTCACCCGGACACCAGGGGCATATTTTATCAAGACCCTGCAGAGCCTTATAACATAATTCCCCTGTTGCATCATGTCCGATCCGTTCGATTAGATGTTTGTTCATAAATTCGATTCTGTAATAACGATTGCAAACATACATAAAACCATGGAACGCCTGTGACAGGTTTTCAATAACGTCCATTTTGCGCTTCGCTAAAACAGAATTTATTAACTATTTTCCCTGCTTTCGCTATTCATAAACATCTGATCCCTATCTGCTCATTTACCATTGATCATTTTCAACAAAATGGGAGAAAGAACAAACCTCGGATGTTCCTCTGTCTGCACCAGACGGTAAAAATCGCATGAACGGCACTGGTAAAATTTATTCCCGAACAATCCCTGTTTTTCCCCGCTGCAAAGTGTCTCGGCAATAACCCAGCAGGCCCTTCCCGAGTTTGTTCCTCCATGAATCCCATGCAATTTACTTTCAGTAGAGGCCGGGCATAAACCTAATTCATGCATGCGATGCCCCCCTGGTTGTCTCCCGCATTCTTTAAACTCCCAGCAATTCTTTTTCATACATCTTCTCCTCCTACCCTATATCAGGCGCAAATGGCCTGTCAGAAGAAACATTCATCTTTTTTATCCCCTGATTTTAGGATAAGATAAAAACCATGGAAATTTCATTCGAATTCTCGTTCACAATATCAGGAGATTTGTGAATTAAATTTCACAGTCGAGTGGTTAATGTGCAGAGAGGTAGCTGTCTAAAAATTTAAGGAGTTCTATCATCTTCTCTCCTTCTTTAGTCAGGAAATACGACTTTTCTTTATTCTGCTTTATAATCCCGGACTCTTTAAGCAGTTTCAGGTGAAATACAACCTTTGTATGATCTTCTATGTCAAGCTTCCTGGTGATTTCCATCAGACGCATCTCATGTCTTATATGGAGAAGCTGCAGGATGTCTCTCCTTATAGGATTGGATAAAGAGTTCAGGGTATTTTCGAGGTCCAGCTTTCTTATGCCGTTTTCGAACCTGGCCTCTTCTATGACCCTCCTCACAATAGCAAGAAGCTCCTCTATCTTGAAAGGTTTGGATATATAATCGCTTGCCCCTTTTTTAATGGCGTCCACCGCATTGTTGACCGTAGCAAAGGCAGTGATTATAATCACCTTTATTCTGGGTCTGGTCTTTCTCACCTCCGAGAGGACTTCCATGCCATTCATACCCGGCATCATCAGATCAAGCAGTATGATATCAAAGTCTGCTGAATGAATTTTGTCCAAAGCCTCCCTGCCTGACGCCGCCTTATCGATCCGGTATCCCGCTTCTCCAAGGATCTCGGTGAGGGTTGATCTTAATTCAGCATCATCATCTACTATAAGGATCTTCTTCATAAATCTCCGGCGGCCGGCAGTCGGATAACTACTATTGTACCTTTTCCATCGAGGCTTGAAATATCAATAGAGCCGTTGTGCTGATTGATTATACCATAGCAGATGGAGAGTCCAAGTCCTGTGCCGACGCCGATTCCCTTTGTCGTAAAGAAGGGGTCGAATATTTTTGACAGGTTTTCTTCGGGAATCCCGATGCCGGTGTCCGATACCCTTACCTCGACCATGTCATTGATCTCTGAAGAGGAAACAGCAATTTCTCCTCCGTCAGGCATCGCCTCAACGGCGTTGTTAAGGACATTTATGAAGACCTGCTCCAATTTGATAGTGTCGCCATATACAAGATGCGTTGCCTTCAGGTCCTGATGAATTGCCACGTTTTTTATTTTATGTTCCATGAACATGAGAACATCTTCTATGATCTCATTTATGTCCACCGGCGCGAATTCAGCTTCTTTCTGTCTTGAGAACTCAAGAAGTTCCCTCGCAATTGTGGATGCAGTGTTTATATTTCTGTCAACCGCCTCGAGTTTACGAAGGATATCCCTGTCCAGAATATTGTCTTCCAATCTGTTCCTCAGTATCTGGACATTGAGAGATGCGTTTGCAAGCGGGTTATTTATCTCATGGGCTATGCCGGCTGCAAGAACGGCGATGGACTCCATTTTTTTTGCGTTAAGCAGTTCCTTCTCCATTTTTTTGTGTTCGGTAATATCTGTGGCGATTTCAATCCGTACCATCTGGCCGTTCGCCCATCTTATCGCCCGGTCGTGAATATAATACCATCTGCCGTTTATCGTGTTCTGAAATTCCCATGTATACACCCCCGAAGGTTTTCCGCCGTCATCAAGCAGCCTGTAGTTTGTACAAAAATCACAGGGGCCTGTTTGTCCGTTTTGAATGGCCTGCCAGCATATCCTTCCTTCTATATCTCCAAATAAATCCCTCATATATTTATTAATGAAAAGGATTTCGTGCGTGATCATATCCGCAACGTAAACCAGAGAATCCAGACTGTCCAGCACAGTCAGTAGCCGCCTGTGAGACTCCCTTAATTTTTCTTCAGCATTCATCCTTTCCGAGATATCCAGACCCAACCCGATAAGACACTGCCTGCCGTCTATCTCATACCGCAGGCCGGGAAGCAGAAACGGTATTTCACGTCCGTCTTTTGTGAGCATATGAGCTTCAGCAGTAGATCTGCCTTTCGTGAAAACTTCCTGAATCTTTCCATGAATATATTCCCTGTCCCTCCCGGCAAAAAAATCCACTGCGGTGCGCGATATGATCTCTTCAGGAGAATAGCCGAGGATTTCCTCGGCATTCTTATTCCACCGCAGGAGCTTGCCCTCGTCGTCAAAGAGATAAAAGATGCCCGGCAGGCTGTCTATCAGCGCGCTGACAAAATCCCTTTCCTTTGATAATTTGATCTCAGCCTCTTTGCGCTCGGTTACATCCATTATCATAGCCTGTTTTGATATGGTGCCGTCCGCGTGACGCAAAGGAGTGTTTATCACATAATACCAGCGGTTGTCCTTGGAATTTCTGACCTCCCGTTTCTCTGTCTCGTTCCTGAATATCTCCTTTGTCGCGCACATCTCAATATCTTTCAAGGCTTCATAGCAGACTTCACCTGTTGCATCATGACCGATCAGTTTCTTGAGATTCTCGTTCATAAACTCCAGGCGGTAATCTTTTGAACAAACATATATATATCCTTCGAAGGCATTGAGGATCGCGTTTATCCTTGCCTCACTCTCTCTCAGTTTGTTTACAGTATCCCATAATGTCTCGATCGTGCTTATCAGCTGGCCGGACATCACATTGAATGAAGCTGCCAGCCCTCCCAGTTCATCATTACCGATGACCTCTGCCTTTTTTGTTATATCACCGGAGGCAATCGATTGTGCCGTTCTGGAAAGAGTTTCTATGGGCTTAATAATCTTCCGCGTGACGAGCAGCCCGAGGGCAACAGCTCCGGACAGGGCAATCAGAAGAAGCAGGGCGATAATCGTCATTATACGGATAGTCAGGTGCAATGCCTCTGAAACCGATCTTTCTGTGACTATATAGAGTGTTTGATCGCCGAGTTTGGCGCTGGTTACGGCCATAACGACCCTTGTCCCGCCAAGCCCCTTGTGAATGCCGGGCCGGTCGGGCAACTGGAAATGCGTACCTTTCAACACTATCGAGGGGTCTTTATGTGCAACAACCATGCCTTTGTGGTCAACGATGTAAACATTGCCGGTCTCGCCGATATGGATGCCCTCAATAAAACTCCATATATCTTTCAGCCGTATTTCAGCGACGACAACGCCTTCCACCGATCCATCCCTCACCTCGATTATAGGCATGCCCATGGTTACGAACGGTTCCCCGGTCATTTTATCAAACCAGACCGGGCTGTAGTAAACCTTCCCGCTTTTTGCAGGCGCAACAAATTCCTCTGCTCCTGAACGTTCTCCGAGGTCTTTCCCTGTATAGGCTTTAGTACGGGAAATCCGCAGTAATTCCTTTCCTGTGCCGTCAAGCAGAATAAGTTCGTCAAAGACATCCTTGTGATATACATCGTCGTATGAACGAATACCGGACAAGATCCTGAATTGCCTGTTGCGATCCTGATTCATTATATTGTTAATTACTATCGACAGGTGCAATTCATCTTCCAACGAATAGATATAATGTTTTATCTGATTCGCTGCCCTCTCGGATACCTCACGCTGATGGTCTATGGCCTGCTGCTTCTGAATGCTGTAACCCTGCCAGGATAAAACCATACTTAGCAGAAGCAATGGGCAGATTGCAAGGGCAAGAAAAGAGACCCTGAGGCGATTTCTGATGCTGGTCGTTTTTAAAATGTTTCCTTCCATGTCGTCCTGTCTATCGGACAATCCCGTCGGCATGTTGCAAAATATCGTCAGGGATTCGCAGGCCGATGTCCTGCGCTGTTTTCAAATTTATACCCAAATAAAACTCGGTTGATTCAACAGGAATGTCTTCCGGACGAACGCCCTCAAAAATCTTGTGCGCCAACCGGCTTGCCTGTTCACCTGTATGGAAGGGGGCCTGGCCGTAAGAGATCATCACCCCTGCCTTATATTGTGAAGTGCCTGATGATAAAGGCAATTTATATTTCCTGGATGCCTCGACGAACATATTTATATGGGAGACGAGGAAACTTGAATTGAGCAGCCACAGAGAATCCACCCCGGCAGGGACCTTACTGAGCGTTTCCTTCAGTTCATCTGAGTTTTCAACTTTCCTTATTACCAGGTTGATGCCAAGTTTTTCAGAAGCCCTCTTCAAATCGGACAAACTCATTTCAGAACTCTCATCATTGCATTTGCAGGGGACTAAAATATTCTTTGTGCCGGGCACAATAGTCTTGTGCAATTCAAGCGCTTTTTCCGTGCTGTCCCCAATCTGGATTCCAGTGAGATTGCAGCCGTGATTTGTACGGCTTTTCACCAGTCCGGATTCCACAGCGTATAGAACCGGTGCAAAAACAACTGGTATCTGAGTGCCTTCTGTCGCTTTTTTGGCCTTGAGGGATACAGGTAATGTAACAGAAAGTATAAGGTCAACCTTTTTCTCAATCATCTCCCATAAAATAGCGTCGACAGCTTCTTCTCTTACAACACCTTTATATCGATAGACAACATTTTCCCCTTCAGCATAGCCATATTTGGCCATGCCCGATTTAAAGCCGTCTACAACTTTTTCAAGACCGGGATTTATATTGACAATACCGACTGTAAACACCTTCTTTTTTTTACAGCCTGTTGATAAAGGCAAGATTACTGCGATGATAAATAATGAAAAGGCAAAAAATTTAAAGGCTTGTTTATTCATTTCTCCGGTTATGTTTTTCGATTATATCATAACAATGATAAATTCACATATTTCACGTGGAAATCAGCCGGCACATTGCATAAAAGCATGCTTTAGATTATATTAATTCTGGTCATAAATTCATAACAGCCGACACGACAGGATAATGGAGGTTTGATT
>JAKAKQ010000305.1:16821-19163 GCA_021813425.1 Nitrospirota bacterium | reverse complement strand
ATGGGTGAGGCTCAGGTTGGTCTTGACCATCATGGTGGCTAAGTCCGCATACTTGGGATCGTTTTCGAGCATCTTTGCCTTGTCTTTGGCCTCAGGCAGCCAGGAGACCCCGTCAGCGCCGTATACTTCCTTGGCGATAAGCGCTACCCGGTCGCGCAATTTCATCTCCAGAGGGTATAGGAATTTAAAGTCATTCTTTTCGTTGCATGCATCGATGACCGCATCTGCAAGTTCGAGCGCTCCCTCACCGCCCCTGAGCCAATGCTGGGATTCGGCACAGCGAGCACCGGCAGCTTCAGCGGCTTTTTTAACCAATGCCACTTCGGCGTTAGTGTCGGTGTAGAAGCGGTTGATACAGACAACAGGGTTTATGCCGGATTTACGGATGACGTTTATCATATGGACCATGTTGGCGCAGCCTTTTTCGACAAGCGACAGATTCTCTTTTGTGTACTCATCCGGTAATGCCTTGCCGGCCACGACCTTGGGGCCGCCGCCGTGCATCTTCAGGGCGCGGACAGTAGTGGTAAGCACTGATACGTGAGGCTTAAGGCCGCTAAAGCGGCACTTTACGTTCCAGAATTTTTCAAAACCGATGTCAGCAGCAAAACCGGACTCGGTCACATGGTAATCGAATAATTTCAGGCCGACCCTGTCTGCTATGATGGAGGACTGTCCCACAGCTATGTTGGCAAACGGCCCGGCATGTACAAAGCAGGGGTTGTATTCGGCTGTGCACATAAGCGTTGGGTTAATGGTATTGCGCATGAAGGCGGCCATGGCGTTGCCGACTTCGAGGTCGCCCGTTGTGACCGGCTTGCCGCTCTTGTCAAAGGCAACGGTAATGTTATTCAGACGCTTTTTCAGGTCAGCAAGGTCATTGGCAACGGAAAGGATAGCCATGCACTCGGAGCCGACTGCAATGCCGAACTTTGACTGCATCATGAAACCGTCCTGCCTCCCGCCTATGCCGATGATAATATTGCGGAGGCTCTGGGCGCAGAAGTCCATGATCCATCCCATCTCCACGCGGGTGGGGTCGATGTCGAGCCGCCTCATCTTTGTGAGTCGCTCCAACTGCTCGTCGTTATAGTTCCGCTCGTGCTGCATCCTGGCTGTCAGCGCCACCATTGCCAGGTTGTGGGCGTTCATGATGTCGTTGATATCGCCGGTGAGACCAAGGGAGAACTCGGTCATGGGGATAAGCAGAGAGTTGCCGCCTCCTGCAGCCGTGCCTTTTACGTTCATAGTGGGTCCGCCTGAAGGCTGCCGCAGCGCTCCGCCCACATTCACACCGCGCTTGCCAAGCCCCTCCATCAAACCGCATGAAGTAGTGCTTTTGCCTTCGCCCAGAGGGGTAGGTGTGATGGCTGTCACCTCGATATACTTTCCGTCTGGTTTGTCCTTGAGACGATTGATGATCTTCAGGAAGTCAATCTTGGACAGGCGGCCCATAGGCAACATCTCATCTTTTTTCAGTCCGAGCTTATCACGCCACTCTTCCGGGGTCGGCATGTGTTTTTCGGCTTCTTCGGAAATCTGCCAGTCAGCTAATTTCGTTGCATCATACGGCATAATAACTCCTCCTTGTTAATTTAGTGTCGAAGTTGCAAAGCATCAAAGTGTCAAGGCAGTATACTTATTAAGGTTCTCATAATTGAATAGATATAATTCAGAAAATCTCCCCTCGCCCCTCTTTGCCAAAGAGGGGAATTATCCCTCCCTTTGGCAAAGGGAGGTTAGGAGGGATTTTATAAATTAATGTCTACATTATCTTGAGACTATTAATAAATCTTTGATACTCTGATACTATGACGCTTTGATACTTAATAACTTATCAGCGCCTTTAAAAACTTGTCATTCATGCGCCTGAGATTCTTGCACATGACAAGGGCTATTTTTTTCATGATCTTAAAGGCGATCGGCGATTCTTCCTTTTCCATTTTTTCAAAATCTTCCTTACCTATCAGGAGGATCTCAGTATTCTCAACAGCAATTGCATGGGCTTCGTGGCGCCTTTTTTCAAGGATAGAGAGTTCTCCAAAAAAATGACCCTTGGAAAAGACAGCGAGCGTCTGTTTCCAGCCGTCAGATGTAACCTTTGCGATCTCAACCTGGCCGGAGTTTATAAGATAGAGACCCTTTGTGTCATCTTTTTCCTTGAACATATATTCACCTTTTTTGAAATTCAATTTCTGGATTATCTTCGATATCTTGGCGATCTCCTGGTTGTCGAGGTCTTCTAACAGAAACTGATGCTTTAATGACTTAATCATAAGAATATCTCCTTTTCAGGTTTTTTGGACTTATCACTTAACTGCCTCTATTTTTACAGCACAGAC
>JAKAKQ010000305.1:0-16811 GCA_021813425.1 Nitrospirota bacterium | reverse complement strand
CGGGTTGGTTAATATATTAGCAGCAGCCTCCTTATAATGGAAAGGAATAAATACAACCCCCTCAGAAGGCCTTTCAGAGACGAGCGCCTTGATATTGATGCTGCCCCTTCTTGACGATACCTTAAGCATATCTCCGTCCCTGATTCCGAGTCTCTTAACATCTTTGGGGTTTATCTCAACATAAGCTTCCGGCGCAACCTTGTTAAGTTCCGCAACCTTTCTTGTCATCGAACCTGTATGGTATTGAAACAGCTGTCTGCCTGTTGAGAGAATAAAAGGATATTCCCTGTCCGGGAGTTCTTTTGATTTGCTGTAATGGACAGGTGTAAAAGCAGCCTTTCCGCGGGGAAAACCGCCTTTAAACAGATATGGTGTGCCTGGATGGTTAAGGGTAGGGCACGGCCATTGGAGTCCCATTGAGTCTATCCTGCCGTAAGTTATGCCTGCGACAGCCGGCCATACCTTACCGATCTCCTGAAGTACTTCCTCAATGAAATTATATTCCATTTCATATCCCATGCGTCTTGAAAGCTCGATTATTATCGATGAGTCTTCTTTCGCATCACCAGGAGGGGTAACAGCTTTCCTGACTCTCTGTAGCCTTCTCTCAGTGTTAGTGAATGTCCCGTCTTTCTCGGCAAAGCATGCGGCAGGAAGTACGACGTCAGCCAGCTCAGCAGTCTCTGTCATGAATATGTCCTGCACTACGATAAAGTCCAGGTTCTTTAATGCCTTTATTGTATGATTGATGTCAGGGTCACTCATCACAGGGTTTTCGCCCATTATGTACAATGCCTTAAGTTTCCCATCATGTGCAGCCAGGGTCATTTCTGTTGCTGTAAGTCCCGGTCTGTCGGATAATTTAACGCCCCATACAGATTCAAACTTCTCCTTTATTGTATTGATATCAACCCTCTGATATCCCGGATACTGGTTGGGTATGCACCCCATATCCGTTGATCCCTGTACATTGTTCTGACCCCTTAGAGGGTTCACACCAGTGCTTTCCTTTCCGAGATTGCCTGTCATCAATGCCAGATTGGCAATGGCAAAGACATTCTGGGTACCGTGAGAGTGCTGAGTGATGCCCATTGTATAATATATGGCAGGCCTTTCTGCTTTTCCGTACATACGCGCTGCCTCTATGATATACTTTTTGGGAACACCGGTAATCTTTTCAGCCTTTTCAGGGGTATAATCATCAAGTGTCCTTCTGAATGCCTCGGACCCCTCTGTCCATTCGCTTATGAAATCTTTATCAATCAGTTTTTCCTTCAGGATAACATGCATTATCGCATTCAAAAGAGCGACATCAGTGCCTGGTTTTTGCTGCATCCAGATAGTTGAGAACCTGACGAGGTTTATTTTTCTGGGATCGGCGATGATTATCTTAGCCCCGTTTCTGACGGCTTTCTTCATGCGAAGGCCTATGATCGGATGCGTTTCTGTTGTGTTTGATCCGATAACAAAGATTACATCGTTGTTTTCTATTTCAGGTATGGAGTTGGTCATAGCGCCTGACCCGAATACTGTGGCCAGCCCGGCCACGGTTGCGCTGTGTCAATACCGGGCGCAATGATCGACGTTGTTTGTGCCTATTGCAGCCCTCATGAATTTCTGGAAGAGATAATTCTCTTCGTTTGTGCATCTTGCCGAGGCAAGACCGCCTATTGAATCTGGTCCGTATTTGCCTTTAATCTTTTTGAATTTAGATGCGACAAGGTCAAGTGCTTCATCCCATGACGCCTCCCTGAAGAGTGATGAGTGACGAGTGACGAGTGATGAGTTTTTTTCTGACTTCTGACTCTTAACTTCTGACTTGTCTTTGGGACTTATCCTTATCAAGGGCTTGGTAAGCCTTTCAGGGCTGTTTATGAAACTGTAGCCGAAACGTCCCTTGGGGCAAAGCCACCCTTCATTTATAGTATTTTCCCTGGAAGAGACTCGGATGACCTCATTCCTTTTTACATGCAAAGTCAGGCTGCATCCGCATCCGCAGTACTGGCATGTCGTATCAACCTCTTTTATATCCTTCTGGCGCCCTTTCTGGCCCCACATCTTGCCTGTAAGCGCCCCTGTAGGACAGACAGAGACACACTGGCCGCAGAATTCGCAGTTCAGGTCTTTTTCAAAAGGAGGGCAGACTTTTGCAGTAAATCCCCTGTAAGCGATATCGATCGCCCCTACCCCCTGGACCTCGTCGCATATGCGGACACATTTTCCGCACAGTATGCATTTTTCCATATCTCTTTCAAGAAATGGGTTTCCGTCTCTCTTGGTATAAATTCTCCTCTCACCTGCAAAACGGTTTTCCCTTACTCCATAGAAATAGGCAAGTTCCTGAAGCGTGCAGTCACCGGCCTTTTCGCATACCATGCAGTCGTTCGGGTGGTCTGAAAGAAGAAGTTCAAGTATGGTCCTGCGCAGTTTCTCTATATTCGGGTTTGTAGTAGTGACCTCCATGCCTGCAGAAACAGGTGTTGTGCATGATGTTACAGGCCTTGGTACTCCCTTTATCTCAACTATACAGAGCCTGCACCCGCCATAAGGACTGAGCTTGGGGTGATGACACAAGGTCGGAATGGGTATATCAGCGAACCTTGCTGCATCCAGGACTGTTGTCCCCTCAGGGACTGATACAGGAATTCCGTTTATTTTCAGGTCTATCATTTTCTATCCTTTCCCTATTGCCTTGAACTTGCATGCCTCAAAGCATGCCCCGCATTTTACACAAAGGTCCGGATCTATTTTATGGACCGCTTTCTTTTCACCGCTTATGGCGCTTGACGGGCATACCCTCTTGCAGGCGCCGCATCCTTTGCAGAACTCAGCGATGACCACATAGGAAAGGAGGTCCTTGCAGACACCGGCAGGGCATTTCTTCTTTGTGATATGTGCCTCGTACTCATCCCTGAAATACCTGATGGTGCTTAAAATCGGGTTCGGGGCTGTCTGTCCGAGGCCGCACAGGGATGTTGCCTTAACATCGTTTGCAAGGTCTTCAAGGAGTTCTATGTCGCCTTCCCTGCCCTTGCCGCAGGTTATCCTTTCGAGTATCTCAAGGAGACGTTTTGTCCCGATCCTGCAAGGTATGCATTTCCCGCATGATTCAGACTGAGTGAATTGCAGGAAAAACTTTGCGATATTGACCATGCAATCATTTTCGTCAAGTACTACCATGCCGCCTGATCCCACGATTGAGCCGACCTGAGCGAGCGACTCATAATCCACTTTAATGTCCAGCAGATCAGCCGGTATGCATCCTCCTGATGGGCCGCCTGTCTGAACAGCCTTGAAGGCCATGTTATTTTCTATGCCTCCGCCTATGTCATATATGATCTCCCTCAGGGGTATGCCCATGGGCACTTCTATAAGCCCTGAGTTCTTAATCTTGCCTGTCAGGGCAAAGACCTTTGTGCCTTTGCTCTTTTCAGTGCCGAATGATGAATACCATTCAGCGCCGTTTCTTATGATATACGGTACATTTGCGAGTGTTTCCACATTGTTTATTACTGTGGGTTTTTCCCAAAGCCCTTTGTAGACAGGGAAGGGGGGTTTGGCCCTCGGCATTCCCCGCTGTCCTTCTATGGATGCTATGAGGGCTGTTTCTTCACCGCAGACAAATGCCCCTGCGCCAAGCTTTATCTTTATATCAAAATCAAATTTTTTCCCGAGAATGTTCTTCCCGAGGAATTTATTCTGACGCGCCTGATTTAAAGCCTTTTTAAGGCGCTCAACAGCAAGGGGATATTCTGCCCTTATATATACATATCCCTTATCTGCACCAGTCGAATAAGCGCCTATAATCATGCCTTCTATAACAGCATGGGGATTGCCTTCTATTACCGACCTGTCCATGAAGGCGCCGGGGTCTCCCTCATCGGCATTACAGATTATATATTTCTGAGAGGAGGTCTCTTTAAAGCAGATCTCCCATTTCACTCCTGTCGGAAAACCGGCTCCACCGCGTCCCCTCAACCCTGACTTCTTTATAATCTCAATTGTATCTTTCGGAGACATTGTTGATATAACCTGCTTCAGTGCATCATACCCCCCGACATTAAGGTAAGATTCAATGTCTTCAGGATCTATGTTGCCGCAGTCTGAAAGGACAACCTTAATCTGTTTGTTATGGAACTGATGATAGTCTTCAGTTACTGCCCATTCCTCAACGGGATTGCCGTTGATGACGTGCTCTTCGATAATCCTCTCGACCATGTAAGGCTTGATGAACTGGTATGTTGTTTTAACGTTATTCAGGATGATGTCAACCAGAACATCTTTTGCACACAGACCCCTGCAGCCGACCCTGTGGATAGAGCAGTGCTTGCTGATGTCGGCCTTGATACCCTTAACCCGGAGCTGTTTTTTGAAGGCATCCATCACCTCTGAACCGCCTGCAGCAAGACCTCCGGTCCCCATACAGATTTTTATTAATAAGTCATTTTTCAACTTCTTTGTCCTTGAGCTTTCTTACTTCCTTCATCAGGTTATCTGCGGAGACTTTCCCATGTACCTTTTTGTTTATGATAACTACAGGCGCTATGCTGCATGCGCCTACACAGTTCACCTTTTCGAGGGTAAATTCCTTATCAGTGGTTGTGTGTTCACCCTCCGGAAGATCAAGCTCTTTTATCAGTCCATTTAAGAGCCGCTCGGATCCTTTGACGTGACAGGCTGTCCCGCAGCATGTTGTTATTATGTTTTTCCCTCTTGGTGCAAGGTGGAACTGGGCATAGAAAGTAGCAATACCGAAGAATCGGCTGGCAGGGATATCAAGCTTTACCGAGAACCAGTTTACCGCATCTTCAGGTATGTAACCAAATTCGTTCTGAATATCCTGAAGGAGGGATATGATATTGCCTTCGTTATTTTCATAATCCACATATAGCTTTTCCAAGGTCTTTTCCATAATAATGTATTAACTTGTATTTTTATTATAAAATATGGACTTGAAAATTATCATATAGTAGGAAACACTGTCAAGGAAATCAGTGCATATTGTTCATTAATTATATTAATAAAAATATTGATTGTTAGATAATTAAGACGGTTTTTCAGGTTATTTCTCGGTTTTTATATAAGAGGTTGATTTTTTTGATGGAATTAACGAAAATGTCTAATAAAAATAATATGGCTCAGGGAGGGATCGAAATGCGTGGATTCAGAATATTTCTTATTGCACTGGTTATGATTATTTTCTCTGCAGGCTCCCATGCGAACGTTATGCTGGACAGGGTGGTTGCAGTTGTCAATAAAGAGGTTATTACCTGGAGCGAATTATACAGGACAATGGAGTCGGACGCCTCCCCTCAGGTTAAAGAGATGAAGGAGGAGGAAAAGAGAAAGGTTTTCAAGGAGAATGAGTCGGCCTTCCTTGAAACGCTCATAAATGTAAAACTGCAGCTTCAGGAAGCCGGTAATATGGGAGTAGGCGCAAGCGAAGAAGAAATTAATGAGGCTATCGAAGACATAAAGAAGAAATATTCCATGACAGGCGATGATTTTAAAGAGTCTTTGAAAAAAGAAGGATTTACCTTTGAAGAATACAAAAAGCGATTGCGAGAGCAGTTGATCATGACAAAGATTGTGAACAAGATGATAAGGAACAAAATCCTGATATCGGAAGAGGATATAAGAAGGTTTATTGAAGAAAATAAAGGATCGATCGATATCACTGACAGTTACAGGATAAGTCAGATCATTTTCAAAAGGCCGAAAACCATTGAAGAGAAGAACAACATAGAGGAAAAGGCCGCTGTTGTGCTTAAGAGATTAAAGGAAGGCGCGAACTTCAAGGACCTTGCAAAACAATATTCCGAGGACCCTTCGGCAAAGGCAGGTGGGGACATAGGACTCATTAAAAAGGAATATCTCAGCAGCGAGCTTACAGAAGTCGTTTCAAAGATGAAATCGGGCGAGGTCAGCAGCCCTTTCTGGACAGACAAGGGACTTCATATCATAATGCTCGATGAAAAGATTGCGACCAAAGACCAGAACGAAATCAGAGAAGAGGCCAGGAAAATACTGGGCAATAAAATCTTTATGGAAAAATATAATGCCTGGATAAAGGAACTCAGAGAGAAATCGTTTATAGAGATAAGACTTTAGGCAATATTTTTCTCGGGATAGTTCTGTTTTATCACAAGCCAGGCAATGGGTACATATTCACGTTTATCTTCTTCTCTTCTCTCTGCATCCACATCGAAATTAGTATTTCTCCTGTCAAATATTATCTTCGCATCAGAAATGTCATATCCCAGGTTAAAGGCCTTTGGATTAAATATAAGGAGCTTCTCAGTATTACAGTCAGGACATATAAAAGCTATGTCCCTGTAAGCTGTATACGTGGTTTTTCCGCATTTCGGACAGGTATACTTTTCCATCGAAATAATCCCCCTTTAGAATTCTAAGCTTGGGGTATAATCTATCAGATAAAAGAGAATTTATCAATCATTTTTGTTGGTTGTGTAAAAAGACGCCTTATTGCTAAACTTTAAGGGATATTTGGGAATAAACATAAAATTGGACTATGGGGGAAATATGAAAAGACTGAAGTTAGGAGTGCTTGCATCAGGCCGTGGTTCAAACTTTCAATCTATAATCGATTCAGTCGAGTCAGGGTATTTGAATGTGGAGATCCGATTGTTGATAACTGACAACCCGAATGCATTTGCGATAGAGAGGGCTAAAAAACATGGGATAGAATATCTTGTGATTACGCCCGGGACATTCAGTTCCAAAGATGAGTATTTCAAAGGCATCGCAATGGAACTGAAAAACAGGGAAGTTGGGCTGGTTGTGCTTGCCGGTTTCATGAGGATTGTCAGGAAGCCGCTGATAGATGCATTTTCGAATAAAATAATGAACATTCATCCTGCCATATTGCCTTCTTTCCCAGGGCTTCACGGCCAGAAGCAGGCAAATGATTACGGCGTTAAGATATCCGGATGTACAGTACATTTCGTAGACGAGGGGATGGATACAGGCCCGATAATAATCCAGGCAGCTGTGCCTGTCAGTGAAGAAGATACCGAAGATACATTGTCAGAAAGGATCCTGAAATATGAACATAGGATCTACCCGGTGGCTATAAAGTTATTCTCGGAAGGGAGAATAGAGGTGGCCGGTCGTAAAGTAAAAATAAAAGGGACTGTATTCAATGGAGAAGGCATTATAAATCCTCCTTTGCCAGGGTAAGAGTGGAAGATACCGATATCGCCTTGATGTCCCGCATTAAGAAAGGTGATACAAAGGCGTTTGAAATGCTTTTATTCAGGCATCAACGTTCTGTTTACAACCTTGCATTCAGGTTCTTAAATGATGAGGGAGAGGCTGAAGATATAACGCAGGAAGTATTTATAAGGGTATACAGGGCAGCAAAGACATATACTCCCCAAGCAAAATTTACAACGTGGCTCTATACAATAGTTAAAAACCTCTGTTTCAATGCAATTAGAAATAAAAAGTCCGCAGAAATAGTTCCGATCGATGACGAGGCAATACCTGAGATAGCCTCAAAGGGAGACGATCCCTCTGAAATCCTTTCAAAGGGACAGATAAAAGAGAGGGTTATCAAAGCCGTTAATGCACTTCCGGAGAACCTCAGGATCGCAGTTATCCTGATGAAATTTCAGGGTCTTTCATGTGAAGAGGTAGGGAATATCCTCGGTTGTTCTGTTAACGCCGTGAAACTGAGGGTTCACAGGGCCAAGGAATACCTTTCCAGGGAATTAGGCGATCTCAAGGGGGAAACCAAATGACTTTCAAGTTGTTTAATATAACGGAGGAATGAATGGACTGTCAGGATGTGAAAAACAAACTCTCGGTTTATATTGACGGAGATCCGGACAAGGAACAGGCCTCTTTGGTTGAGGATCATTTAAGGGGTTGTCAAATCTGCAGTTATGAATACAGAAGGATGCTGAAGGCATGGGAGACTCTGGATTTATGGGAAGATGCCGAGCCTCCTGCATATTTGAGGAAATCGATACTGTACAGGATTAAAAAAGAGAAAACAGTAAAATCATTAAAGGTCCTTATCCCTGCAGCAGCGGTCCTGATTATTACTGCAGGCATCTTTTTGTTTTATGAAGGATCGGGTCTTAAAGATGAAAAAGGACTGATAACAAAAACTCAGGAACCCTTATTCCAGGCTAAAAAAGATGCAGAGGAAGTTAATGAAGAAGAGATCATCTCGAACCTTCACATACTTCAGGAAAAAGACTTTTATGACTCCCTTGATATCTTAAAGAAGATCGATTATCTTCCCCTGGTCGAAGAACCATATGAAAATAAAGATAACGAAAAAAGTAGTTTTCTGGAGTCTTTGTCCGTATGAAAAAAAGACTTTTTTTAGTCATGATAGTCTGCCTTCTTTTATTGCAGGTATCGGTTTCTGACGCAGAGGAGAAGGTTATTATAATAAATAGAATCAAATGGCAGTCCATGACGCCCGAGGAAAAGGTCAGGATTATCCATATATACAGGGAATGGAAGACCCAGGCAGTGGAATCAAAGGAAAAGGTCCGGAATAATTATAAGACCTACCATGAGCTGTCACCCGAGGAGAAGCAGAAGCTGAGGGAGAGATTCAATGCATATAAAAGTCTTGAACCTTCTCTCAGGGAAAAGGTTAATGAGAAACTGAAAAAAGTGGATTCATTGCCACCCGGGAACAGGGAAGAAATAATAAAGAAATACCAGCAAATCAGGGAGAAGCCTGCAGACGAAAGGATGAGATTCATAGAACAGTCCAGGTTCTGGAAGGACCTGAATGAAAGGGAAAAAGAGATATTCAGAAAGCTGATGCTTATAAACAATTGAACTCTGCTTTTTTTTTAAATTAATTATTTAACTTTATAGATAATTTTGATAATATTTTTATAAAGGTTGAACACGGCTTTTAATTAATAAATTCGAATTTTAATTTAGCCCGGATAATTCATAAACTATGATAATGCCGAAAGGAAATAATATCCTCGCTCATTCTCGGTCTTCGACCTCCGAGGAATTTGCCCTCTTTATTTATCAGAATATATACTGTTTGAATATCGGGCAAATAAAACCGCTCAAATACTATTTCCTTTCGGCATCCAGGAAAATTTATGAATTAGGCGGGTTAGTGCTGTGAAAAATATGGAAAGAAGGAAGAATAAAAGATTTTTGGTAGAAGAGATGGGTATCAGCGGCAGAATACTGTTTGCAACCGAGGTGAAGATACACGACATTGGCCTGGGAGGCGCCTGTATCAGCATAGAGAAAAAGCTGAACATGGGAAGTGAGTATACCCTTGAGGCAGAACATGAAGATGAGGTTATCCAGATGAAGGCAACTGTTATTTGGGAAAAAATCAGCAGTTCCCGCAGAAAGTCCGGCGGAGAGGTTGTTCCTGTCTACACAGTCGGCTTGAAATTTAAAGATGTTATGACGGCACAGGGGATGGAAGTTGTCAATTTTATTAATAAAATAACCAAGGATCAAATACTCAGGCTGACTGGTATCAGGGTGAATTTTTTTAATGAGGGCAAGGGTGTCCTGAATTATCCACAGGCTTATTATGTAAAGAGGATAAGTCTTGGCGGTATGCTTATAGAGCTTGAACATACACTTCCTGTGGAACATAAGTTTCCGATGGAGCTGCTTTTCCCCGGAGATAAGGAACCTGTCAGATTTCTGGGAAGGGCAGCATCTTGCAGCGAGGCAGAAGATGCCGCCCATAAGAGATATGAAATCGGCATAGAGTTTATCGAAATGACAGCGCATGGCAGATCAAAACTGGTTACATTTATCAACTCGCTCAAAGATATAGAAAAAACAGGGTTCTAACCCATTTTACTCATACAATAAGCAACAAATTTACAAAAATTAACCTCCAAAATGCAATTATTGCAGGGACACGCTCCAAAAAACTTTATAATGTCGCAATTTGGATACTTATGAAATCGAACGTCTTTTATAAAAATATGATGTTCTTTTGAGTGTCAGACATCTTGCAAAGGTGGCGCAGATAAAGATTTTTTTCCACATATCCCTGCAATTATTATCCTAAAATGCATTTTTTGGGTTAATTGGCTGTTATCCTGCCATAAGACATAACACAGGAAGTGTGATTGATACCTGATAATTATAATTTTATATTGATAAGTTTTTTTAAATGAATTATCTTATCCTTCATGAAAGCTTGTGCTATTTCAGTTATGGCAGCAATCTTTATCTCGATAATAATGCCTTTGCATTTTACTGTACCGGATCACTCATGTTCAAATGATACCTTTCTTGTAACTCTTGATGTATGTGATGCTTCAACCCATTTTCTTTCTTCGAATTCAAATGCTCCTTTAATGCATGAATCTCTATGCAGTATTTGCAATTCGGATTTTGCAGGGATTTATGAAGACGAGTATTCGGCATTTAACACACTTCTGATTGTCTATCAAAAAGAGCGCCCTCCAAAAGCCTAACCCTTTGTTCCAGTAAATTATATTTTCAAAAGGATATCTGAATATTGCTCGGAAGTTCTGAGGAGATATTAATGTTAGGTGTGTCATAAAAGAAACAATAGTCTAAACTTATAATATCCATATGGTTTAAATATATAAATTGACACTTAAGCATATATTTGATATTAGTAAATTAAAGGGGTTCATCATGATAGAGGTCAGACCTGTAGAAAGAGCAGAAAAAGATGGGTTCTATATCTAATAAAAAATACAAAAAAACGGTTTTATTATGCCTGATTTTAATTGTTTTTCTACCGGTCATAACGGTCGTTTCCGGTTGCAGAAAATCCGAAAAAAAGACATATGTCATAGGTTATATCAATCCTAACCCTGAAGAGGAAGAAGGCGCACAGGGATTCCTGCGCAATATGCCGAAGTTCGGATTTATCGAAGGGAAGAATGTGACTTATATGAAATGCGAGAGCAAAGATAAGCAGATCATCGAAGATGCCCTAAGAGACATGGTTGCAAAACGTGTCGACCTGATCTTTACGATGACAACTCCTGCTGCCAAGATGGCGAAGCAAGTCACGGAAGGAACGAATATACCTGTTGTGTTTGCTATGTACAACGCGGTTGGATCCGGTCTGGTAAAGAGCTTGATTAACCCCGGCGGCAACCTTACAGGCGTTCAATTGCGCGGCAGCACTCCGAAAACGCTGGAATGGCTGTTGACAATTTCGCCCAAGACAAAACATGTATTAGTCCCGGTTTGTTTTGATACAGGCGCTGCGCATCAGAGCCTGGAAGACCTGAAACAAAGCGCCGCAAAATTTAAACTAAAAGTTACGGTTTCCGAAGTCGGCACAGTTGATAGGCTGAGGGCGGCTTTGTTATCCATGCCCGAAGACATTGACGCTGTTTTTGTTCTTCATTCCTGGCTCGTCGGCTCTAACCTGAACGTAGTCATAGATAATGCAATAAAGCGGAAGATCCCTGTATTTTCGGCAGGACATGTAGATGCCAGAAACGGCGTTGTCATTTCCTACGCGCCTACGGACGACCGTACAGGCTCGCAGGCCGCTCGTCTTGCCAACAGCATACTGCGTGGAACTCTCCCCGGAGACCTGCCTGTGGAAACATCGGACTTTTATCTGGGGATCAACCTTAAAACGGCAAGAGCAATCGGCCTTAAAATCTCTGACGATATTTTACAACAGGCGGACTTTATAGTCCGTTAGGAATAAATACATATGCCAATGTTTGAAATGAACAGTATAAGAAGACGTTTGGGAGTGACAATAATTGCGCTGTCTATCTGCCCTTTGCTGCTCCTTGGAGGATTCCTGTTATGGCAGAATTTCAAAGTCCAGCAGCAGGAGGCGATCGATATGCAAAAAAAGTTTACAAAACTGGCTTCACATACAGTGAGTTCCAGTATTCACGAACAGGAATCGCTATTATTCTCAGTGATCAGGATTTATGATTTAATGGATATGGAACGCAGCCAGCAGCGGCTCATACTTTCAAAATTACTCTTTTCCGCAATTGATGAACAGCACAGGGATATATTTGAATCTCTTGTCATACTCGATTACAAAGGGAAGGAACTGGTGCGCATCTCCAGGGATTTATTAGTTACCGACTCCGACCTCAAAGACAGATCTGCTGAAGAAGAATTTATGATACCTTCAAAAAAAGCTGAAATTTACTATAGTCCTGTATTCTATAAAGAACAGACCGGCGAGCCTCTCATAAATATAAGCATCCCGATAATTGATATTCAAAGCATGCAGATTAAGGGTGTTATCATTGCTGGAATCAATCTGAAATTTATGCTGGAAGTGCTTCAGGATATTCAAATCGGCGAGTCAGGCACCGCTTATATTCTGTCTCAGAACGGGAGAGTCGTTGTACATCCAAATCCATCTGTTGTTCTTAAGGGCACATACATGAGAGTGCCTGATCAGGCCGGCGTCATAACAGGCATACAGGGGAAAAAGTCTCTTGTGGCTTCCGATTATATGCAGTTTGGCGGTCAAACCCTCAAAATTGTGACTGAATTGCCGGTCTCCGAGGCGGAAAAGTACGCTTTTCGCACCCTGCTCGCAATTCTTGGTTTTCTGGTAATTACCTTGATCGGAGCAGTTACAATGGGATATATCCTGGTTCGTCAGATCATTCAGCCGATTGAATCCCTGTCCGGCATTGCACATTCAATCAGCAGAGGTGATTACTCTCAAAGCGTTCAAGTTGCAAGGGATGATGAGATAGGGGCCTTATCAAGC
This sequence comes from Nitrospirota bacterium, assembly GCA_021813425.1. Taxonomy (GTDB): domain Bacteria; phylum Nitrospirota; class Thermodesulfovibrionia; order Thermodesulfovibrionales; family UBA6898; genus JAKAKQ01. Next base: position 4,081 of record JAKAKQ010000305.1, on the reverse strand, counting down.
GCTTTTAACACCATGACTTCAAAGCTGATAGAAACAATAAGCTCTCTTAAAAAGCAGATGACCGAACTAAAACAGGCCGAGGATCAGATCCTGCACCAAAATGAGCTTCTGAACAATATCATAAATTCCTTAACCCATCCCTTTTACGTAATCGATGCAGAAACCTACGAGATTACGATGGCAAATGCGGCTACTCATTTCGGCGATCTGACAGAAAAATCCAAGTGTTATTTGCTGACGCATAAGCATGATAAACCCTGTGAAGGAGATGAGCATCCCTGTACGATCAGGGAAATTATGAAGACAAAAAGGCCCGTGGTTCTGGAACATACCCACTATAACAGTATAGCGAAGCCGGGTTATTTCAATGTGTACGGCTACCCGATTTTTGATAGCGATGGGAATGTCATCAAGGTTATTGAATACACCATAGACATTACAGACAAGAAAAAAATGGAAAAACAGTTCCTTCAGGCGCAGAAGATGGAGGCAGTCGGCAATCTTGCCGGGGGCATAGCCCATGATTTCAACAATCTGCTGTCTGCTATTATAGGCTATAGCGAAATGGCTTTGACCGACCTTTCCAGCAATCATCCTGCATGGGAAAAAATTAAAATCATTATGGATGCAGGCGAAAAGGCTGCAATGTTAACGAGACAAATTCTTGCCTTCAGCCGAAAACAGATATTGGAAATAAAGGTGATCAACCTTAACTCCGTTGTTGAAAACATGTCAAAGATTCTGCGCCGTGTAATCGGCGACGATGTACAGCTGGAAATTAATACAAGACCTGCAGCGAAGAACGTGAAAGCTGATGCCGGCCAGATTGAACAGGTGCTGATGAACCTCTCAGTAAATGCCAGGGACGCCATGCCTGACGGCGGTCGCCTTATCATCGAGACCGAGAATATTGAACTGGATGAGGAGTACGCGAGGAATCACGAAGGGGTAGAGCCTGGTTCATATGTGATGCTCGCAGTGACAGACACCGGAGTCGGGATGAACCCTGAAGTGCAGGAAAAAATATTCGAGCCGTTCTTCACGACAAAGGGTGATAAGGGAACAGGTCTGGGATTGTCGACAATATATGGCATTGTAAAACAACATGGAGGGCATATATATGTTTACAGCGAACCCAATGTCGGATCGACCTTTAAGATCTATCTGCCCTCAACAGGAGAAGAAAAGGAAGAAGAGGTCCTCTATAATCACGGGACTATTTCTCAGGGCACCGAGAGGATTTTAGTGGTTGACGATGAGCCATCTATCCGGAGACTGATTATGGATACATTGCAACCGCTGGGGTACAGACTCCTGGAGGCTTCCTGCGGCAGGGAGGCGCTGCAGATAAACAAGACTACAGACGGAGAAATAGACATTTTGCTGACGGATGTGGTTATGCCGGAGATGAACGGGATGGAACTGGCTGATATCATCAGGGAAAGCAGGCCTTCGATTAAGGTGATCTTTACCTCTGGTTATACGGACAGGACCATTTTCAATCATGACGCCCTCGATGACAGAATGAGTTTTCTGCAGAAGCCTATTACACCAAAAAAACTGGTGAGTAAATTGAATAATGTCTTAAGAGAAAAATTAAATGAAGTAAGACGGCAGGAGGGTTTTTGAACTCAAGAGGGGTTGCCTGTATGTGTGAAATAAACTTCACAAAACACCCTGAAAGTGAAGAAAAATTCTATGTGAATCCCCATGCCGATAATGCTAAATTTATAGTTGGATGCTGATTTAAAATTTGGAAATTAATCCTGAACAGGAGCATAGCTGATTGAAGAAAATTATTTTTTTATTACTGATAATAATGATATATGGCACCTTATTGTATGCCCTCGACAATCCGCACAATATAAACAACACAGTCAACTGCGCAGACTGCCATGTATCCAGCCCTCCGGCAAACTGGTGGACAGACCAGGAAAGCGGCCTGTGCGCCTCATGCCATAACGACATAGCAGCGGTGTTTGAAAAGACCCATTCGAGCACGTCTATGGGATCAACAAAGTACGGGATATGGGAAAGAAAGTGCACAAACTGTCACAATCCTCATTATCAGAGACAAAGCAGGATTTACAAGGCTGCAAGTTATCTTTATTCTGGCGTATCCACAGGGGTAACGGCAATTACTCTGACAAAGGCTGGAGCAGGATGGACTGGAGACCAGTGGAAAGGCATGGTAATCCTTCCCAATGTAAGTTATACCTCGCTGAACTACAGGATAGCCTCAAACACATCCGACACGATAACGATAGACACAGGCGGTGGAGATGCGATCAATCTGACATATATAAAGCCTGGAAGTACTTTTGCGATAGTTTACGGGAGACTTGTCAGGGAATACGTATCAGGAAAGACCGTTAAGTTTTTCAGGGATTCAGGGGCTAATTCATTTGCGGACGGGGATGCCACAAGGGACGGGATATGCGAGGTATGTCATACAAAACCTTCCCATTTCAGGTATGACGGCAGCGGGTCAGACCAGCTTCATACAAATATAGGAGGGACTGCAGGTTCCGATTGTACGGTCTGTCATCCTCATATAGACGGCTTTGGTCACGGAGGAGGGGCCGACTGCATAGCCTGTCACGGGCATGATGCCGGATATGAATATGAATCCGGCAAATTCAGCCAGGGAAAGGGCTCATTCAAGAGCCATTCAACACATACTGAGAACGACACCGATGATATAAAGGGCCCGAACCTTACCTGTGGCGATTGTCATGACACAGGCAGTTATCCCCGATTCAAGGACGGACAGGAATTATCAGGGACTACCGTATGCAGTGGATGTCACAGCGCAGGCGGGACTTATGACGGGGTGAACAATTCTGTAATCGGCGCAAAAGTGAACTGGGATGCAGGCATATATGAGAATGACAGCGTAACGCTGAAGGCCGGTAAGGTGAAGTGGTGTGCGACGTGTCACGATGAATCTCCTTCTGTAATCAATGCCGTAAGCGCTCCTAACGTCATTGGCGATGAAAACGGAGCATACACTTACGGAGCAGGATGGGGCTATTACATGACCGGCCACGGCCTGTCTTCGAGTGAGAAATATCCTGCCAGCGGCGGGGTGACTGCAGGCGCTGACGTGCAGTGCAACGGCTGCCATGATTTTTCGACCGCGCATATTGATGGTCTTGCCCGCACCTTTGATGATGGCGAGAGCGAATTTCTCGATCCGAGTTATTACAGGCAAGGCTACCGGCTGAAGATGGTAGGCGGCCTGGAGCCGATGCTTGTACCTGTTCCAGGCACTACTGCAAACAGCGCAGATAACTACAGGCTGTGCGTGGCCTGTCATGCCTCCGGCGTTTTTGTTGACTCAGGAAACATGAATACAAATTTCAGAACTAAATTAGGCGCTATTGATCCTGAGCTCAACCGGCATGAATACCACCTCAGGTCCACAGGCTTTGGGAAGCGAGCTTCTTCTGATTGGAGCAATCCAGTCTGCACAGGCGGCAGCACGGGCTCCTGCAACAGCCGCATTACCTGTACAACCTGCCACAACGTGCACGGCTCTACAAGATTGGCAATGGTGAGGGACGGCAAGCTTGTAAACAGGGAGCCGGGATTAAAAATCTGGTATTACAATACTGACATAGTGTCCTTCACAAGCCCTCCTGAAACAGAGCCAACGCCTCAGGATGTACCTCTATCTGCGAGCACAGGCACAGTCTGGAGCGCAGGCAGTTCCGACAACCTGTGCTCTCATTGCCATGGAAACGACTGGCTGACCACGGAAACCAGAATACCTTTCCAGGATGTAACGCAGGCGCCGACCCTTGCGTGGACAGGCGAGGCTAACTATACATCAGATGGAGTCAACCCGAACAGCGGGGCATCGGGAAGTAATTTCGTTTTCCGGGTCAAATATACTGACACAAACAACGAAGCGCCTGCTGTAAAAGAGGTTTGGGTAGATACAAATGACAACGGTACGTATGAAGCAGGGGAAAAATATGACATGACAGAGGTTGATCCAGGTGATACAAATTATACAGACGGCAAACTTTACACTAAAACTTTATCTCTGTCTAAAGCAGGCGATAACACATTCAAC